>NZ_CP148048.1:309807-619614 GCF_037482165.1 Parvimonas micra | reverse complement strand
ACTTTTTAAACGCAAATGTCCTTTACTTTCAAAAAATTCTAAATATTCTTCTCTTATTTCATTTAATCCTAGTTTTCTCATATATCCCTCTTAATCATTAATTTTATCTTTGTATAAATATTTTTTTACATATGGCTTTGTATGTTTATAAATTATCTTTATAACCGCTGCAACTGGTACAGAGAAAATCATACCAAAAACGCCAAACATTCCGCCACCTATTATTAATAGTATCAAAACTATTAGTGGATGCATTCCTGTACTATCTCCCAGTATTTTTGGCCCCAAAATATTATTTTCAAGCCATTGAACAAAACAAAATAGAACCGCAACCCAGAAAGCAGTAAAAGGTCCTTTAAATAATGCTAGTAGAACCGCAGGTACAAATCCTAAAAATGGTCCAATATATGGAATAATATCTGCTACACATGTTATAACACCTATTACAAAGGAAAACTCAATTCCAAATGCCATAAGATATACCATAGTAGCTACTCCTACAAAAATAGCCATTATAATTCTGCCTCTTACAAACATAGACAGCGATTCATCTATTTCTCTCCAAATTTTAACCAAAAAGTTTTCATACCTATCAGGAACATTTTTGCTTATAACATCTAAAATTTTATCTTTTTCAAGCAACAAATAAAATGTTATTACAGGAATTAAAATTAATTGAATAACAACTCCTATAAAACTTGAAATTCCAGCTACCATTCCTGTAATCCATGTTGCAGAGTATGACAATAATGTATTGGCAATCTTTACTAGTTGTCCATTAATTCCAGTTATAAATTCACTAATAAACGGAGCATCTGTAAATAAATCTTGTCTAATTCTATCACTATAATCTACAAAATTTTTAACCATATCAGGCAATGAAAATAATAAATGTTTAAACTGTCTAAATGTACTTGGAAATATTCCAATAGCTAAAACAAAAATTGCTAATGCAATTATAATATAAATAAGTATTATAGCATATAATCTTTTTATATTTTTCTTCTCTAAAAATTTCATAAATGGATTTAAAATATAAGCTATTATTACAGATGCTATAAAAGTAAACAATGTTATCCTTAAAATTGGATAAGTCCTAAATAAAAAGCATATTATAAAAGCAATTAAAATATACAATAATATTCTTAAAATTTTTAATTTATTAAATCTTATTTTATCATCATCTTCTAACTTTCTATTAGAAAATTGAATAAATACATATATTCCAACTATTAATAAAACAGAAATCAGTATTTTTATAGTAATATTTAAAACAGAATCAAAATTTAACATATTACCTCCACCTAATTAATTATTTCTTTTAAAGCTATAATAAATTCATCTATTTCCCCAAAAGTATTATTCTCTCCAAAACTTATTCTTATAGCACTATTCTTTAATTCTTCATCAATATCCATTGCTGTTAAAACATGAGAATTTTCAACAGATCCGCTGCTACATGCAGAACCACCTGAAATGCATATTCCTTTAAAATCCATAGACATAATAAGCATTTCTTTATCTATTCCTAAAAAAGAGATATTTATATTTCCAGAAGATCTATTTTCTATAGAACCATTAATTTTATAGTTTTCAAAATTTTCTTTTATTTTCTTCAAAAAATAATTTCTTAATGCAAATCTCTTAGAAACATTCTCTTCTCTTTTAATTCTTAAAATATCAATAGCTTTCGAAAAACCAACTATCCCAGCAACATTTTCAGTTCCTGCTCGCCTTAATCGTTCTTGACTCCCTCCAAAGATAAAATTTTCAATATCTGTTCCTGATTTTATATATAAAGCGCCTATTCCCTTTGGAGCATGAACCTTATGGCCAGAAATAGAAAGCAAATCAACATTCAAATCTTTAACATCAATTTCAAGTTCAGATAAAGCTTGAACTGCATCTGTATGAAAAACTATATTTGAATTTTTTTCCTTTACAAAACTACAAATTGTTTTTATATCTTGAATAGTTCCAACTTCATTATTAACATACATAACAGATACTAAAATTGTATCTTCTCTTATTGCATCTACAATATCTTTTTTATCTATAAAACCTTCTTTATCGGGATTAATAAAAGTAACATCAAAACCTCTATTTTCTAAAAATTTTGCAGTTTCTATGATTGCAGAGTGTTCAAAGGCTGTTAATATAATATGACCATTTTTTCTTCCCTTAAACAAAGTAAGTCCCATAAGAGCCCAATTATCTGCTTCTGTCCCTCCAGATGTAAAAAATAACTCATTTTTTTCGGCATTTATGTAATTGGAAATATTCTCTCTTGACTTTTCAATAGCAACTCTAGATTTTTGTGAAAATTCATAAAGAGAAGAAGGATTAGAATAATTAAAAAACAAAAACTTCTTCATTTCATTAAAAATTTCTTCATTTAAACTTGTAGTCGCGAAATTATCAAAATAAATAATATTACTCATATACATAAAACTCCATTTTTTAAAAATACATTACCATAATTATACTCCAAAATGCTATAAATTACAAGAAAACATAATAAAAAGTACAAAAATAATAGTAATTACTCATTTTAAAAATCAAATTATTGTATTTATTATTTTATCAATTAGCTTGTTTAGTTTAAGAAAAAAATTTCCAAATATTCTATAAAATATACTCTAACGAATCTATAATAATCTTATAAAAAATCTTTCATTCTATTCTTTATACAAAAAAGGCACTGATTAATCAGTGCCTTTAGTAAAATTTTATTAAAATCTAATATTAGCCTTTAAGCAAATTATTTTACTAATTCTAAAATCGCCATTTCAGCTGCGTCCCCTTGTCTAGGTCCTAGCTTTAATATTCTTGTATATCCACCATTTCTTTCTTTATAAAGTGGAGCAATTTCTTCGAATAGCTTATGAACTGTTTCAGTCTTGTAAATATAAGCTAAAGCTTGTCTTCTTGCATGAAGATCGCCTTTTTTTCCAAGAGTTATCATTTTTTCAGCTACTCTTCTAGTTTCCTTTGCTCTTGTCAGCGTAGTTTCAATCTTACCATTTTCAATAAGAGATTGAACTTGATTTCTAAGCATTGCATCTCTATGATCAGCTCTACGTCCAAGTTTTCTTAAATTAGCCAAAGTACTACCTCCTCTTTTTATTCTTCATCTAAAAATTTTAAACCTAATTCATGTATTTTATCTACTACTTCTTCTACAGATTTCTTACCAAAGTTTTTAATCTTCTTTAGTTGTTCTATATCTTGTGAAATAATATCTTTAACTGTATCAAGATTTGCTCTTTTCAAACAGTTAAAACTTCTAAGGGATAAATCTAATTCTTCAACACTCTTTGATAAAACACTATTAGTGTCTAAATTTTTACCATCTTTTATACTTGAATTATCAAGGTTAATGTCTGGTAGTGATCTAAATAGACTTAAGTAATCTATAAAAATTCCAGCACCTGTTGAAAGAGCTTCTTGTGGAGTAATAGTTCCATTTGTCCAAACTTCAATTTCAAGTTTGTCAAAATCTATACTTTGTCCAACTCTAGTATTCCCTACCATAAAGTTTACTTTCTTTACAGGAGAAAAAGAAGAATCAACTGCTATTGAATTAATATCGCAATATTCTTTATTCAAGTCGCTAACTCTATAGCCCTTACCATTTAAGACTAATAAATCCATACGGATTTCTCCCTCTTCATTAAGAGTTGTTATATAATGATCTTTATTAGCTATTTCAACATTTTGATTTTCAGAAATATCTCCAGCTGTTACAACTTTTGGTCCTTTAACATTTAATTCTAAAATTACCGGTTCATCATTAAATTTCTTTAATGCAATTCCCTTAATATTAATTAAAATTTCTGGAACATCAGCTATTGAACCCTTAATAGTAGTAAACTCATGTCCAACACCATCAATTTTAACAGTTGCTATGGCAGAACCAGGAAGAGATCCTAAAAGTACTCTTCTCATTGAATTCCCTAATGTAGTACCATATCCTCTATCAAGAGGCATAATAGCAAATTTACCATAGTTTTTTTCAAGATCTATATCTAAAACTTCAATATTTGTATTTAAATCTTCTGTCATAGACTTTATCCTCCTTAGTCTAATTCATATTGAAACTTTTAAATACCTTTAAAAGTTTACAATTACACTCTTCTTCTCTTTGGTGGTCTACAACCATTATGTGGAATTGGAGTAACATCCTTAATTAAACTAACTTCAAGTCCAGTAGCTTGCAATGATCTGATAGCAGCTTCTCTACCTGATCCAGGTCCTTTAACATAAACTTCTACAACTTTTAGTCCATGTTCCATAGCTTTTTTTGCAGCTTCTTCAGCAGCTTGTTGTGCAGCAAATGGAGTAGATTTTCTTGATCCTCTAAAACCTAATTGTCCAGCACTTGCCCAAGAAATTACATTACCGTTTAAATCACTAAGAGTTACCATAGTGTTATTAAATGAAGAAACGATATGAGCTTGTCCTTTTTCAATATTTTTACGCTCTCTTCTTTTAACACGAGCTTTTTGTTTCTTAATTGCCAATTAAATCCCCTCCTTATTTACCTTTTTTTGTACCAGAAACTTTCTTTGGACCTTTTCTAGTTCTGGCATTATTTTTAGTATTTTGTCCTCTTACAGGTAAACCTCTTCTATGTCTGATTCCTCTGTAACAGTTAATTTCTCTTAATCTCTTAATATTCATAGCGATTTCTCTACGTAAATCACCTTCAACAAGATATTTATCTATTTCAGCTCTTATTAAAGCAACTTCAGCTTCAGTTAAATCTTTAACTCTTGTATCTGGGTTGATTCCAGCATTTCTAAGAATATCATTTGAAGTCTTTCTACCTATACCATAGATATAAGTCAAACCTATTTCTACCCTTTTTTCTCTTGGTAAGTCGACACCTACAATTCTTGCCACTGTTACCTACACCTCCATCTTCATTAACCTTGTTTTTGTTTGTGCTTTGGATTTTCACAAATCACCATTACTCTACCTTTTCTTCTGATGATTTTACATTTTTCGCACATTTTTTTCACTGATGGTCTTACTTTCATTTAAGTCCCTCCTATGCTACTTGTTTCGCCAAGTTATTCTTCCTTTTGTTAAATCATAAGGTGATAGTTCAACTAATACCTTATCTCCAGGAAGAATTCTTATATAATTCATTCTTAATTTTCCTGATATATGAGCTGTTATTTCATGACCATTTGCAAGTTTAACCTTGAATATAGTATTTGGCATAGCATCAATAACAGTTCCTTCAACTTCTATAACATCCTTTTTGGACATTTAAAGAACCTCCTATTTTTCTACATTATCCTGTATATATGATTTTAATAATTTTCTCAAATTAGAATCATTAAATGATAATGGATTCAAACTAAAATCTTTAAGCACGTCATTATAAATTTGCAAATGCTTTGACTTTTTAAGTTTAGGTTTAGAAAGAGGTCTGTTACTACCATTAGCAACTTTTACTAATGATGAACTAATTACCTCAACTATGATCATTACTTCGCCCTTGTCACGGCCCTTAAGTGATTTTACAACCTGACCTACTTTAAAATCAAAATTTAGATCCATAGTATACTCTCCAAAATGTTAGACATTTAAGAAAGAGACTCCTTAATTTGTGAAAAGACATCCTCAATAGACAAAGTACCATCAACAGTTAAAATCAATCCTAAATTCTTGTAAAAATCAATTAGTGGAAAAGTCTGCTTTTCATATACTTCTATACGATCTAACACAGTTTTTTCATTATCATCCGCTCTTTGAATAACTTCTCCTGAGCACTTATCACAAACTCCATCTTTTAATGTTGGTTTATTATCTACATGATAAGTTTCTCCACAGTTTTTACAAACTCTTCTTCCAGAAAGTCTTTTTACTAAAATATTTTTATCAACATCAATGTTTATAACCTTATCTAGTTTAAGACCTCTTTCTTCTAAGCCTTTTTGTAAAGCTTCTGCTTGATTAATTGTTCTTGGAAAGCCATCTAGTAAAAATCCTTTTTTACAGTCATCCTTTGATAATCTGTCCCAAACTAAATCAATAGTAAGTTCATCAGGTACTAATTGACCTTTATCTAAATATGACTTTACTTTTTTTCCAAGTTCTGTTTCATTTTTAATATTATGTCTAAAAATATCTCCTGTTGAAATATGAGTTATACCATATTCCGCAACGATACTTGACGCTTGAGTTCCCTTTCCTGCCCCAGGGGGTCCTAACAAAATTAGTCTCATATTTTATCTCCTATAAACTATTTATTCAAAAAACCTTTATAGTGTCTCATTAACATCATAGATTCTATTTGTTTCATTGTTTCAATTACAACACCAACTATAATTATAGCTGATGTTCCACCAAAATTAATTTTCATTCCACTTAAACGTGAAATAACTATTGGTGCTGAAGCAATTAATGCTAGTATAATAGAACCTGAGAAAGTAATTCTATTTGATATTTTTTGTAAATATTCTCCGGTAGGTTTGCCAGGTCTGATTCCTGGAATAAATCCACCATATTGTTGTAAATTTTTTGCGTATTCAACAGTATTAAATTGAATTGATGAATAAAAGAATCCAAACAATATAATCAACATAAAATTCAATATTGAATATACATAAACACCAACTGAACCTTCAACTGTTAAGTATGAACTAATCCAACTTGGAGTCCCACCAGAAAATAATAATGAAAGAGTTTGTGGCATAGCTAATAAAGATGATGCAAAGATTACTGGCATTACACCACTCATATTAACTTTTACAGGAATATGAGTAGCTTGTCCCCCATACATCTTCCTTCCAACAACCTTCTTAGCATATTGAACTGTGATTTTTCTTTCACCTTCATTTATAAGTACAACAATTACAACTATTGCAATAGCAGCAAGTACAACACCTATTATTGTTAAAATTCCAACTGTTCCAGTCGCAATTCCATAAATAAATGTTCCTACTTGTGTTGGTAAATTAGAAACAATACCAAGGAAGATAATAATTGAAATACCATTACCAATTCCTTTTTCAGTAATCATTTCGCCTAACCAAACTAAGAACATAGAACCTGCTAATAAAGATGTAATAATCAATGCTGATTGAATATATCCTTTAGCAACTATTGCTTTTGCAAATAATCCATTTGCTATTGCCATAGCTTCAAATATTCCAAGTATTACTGCGCCTATCTTAGTATATTTTGCAACTTTTTTTCTACCCATTTCACCATCTCTGGCAATTTCGCCAAGTCTTGGGAATGCAATAGTAAGAAGTTGAACAACTATTGATGCAGTAATGTATGGATAAATACTTAGAGCAAAAACGCTCATTTGTTTTAAACTACCACCGGCAAGTAAATCTAACAAATTTACTAAACCTCCAGCATTACTACTCATGAGTTTATTAACAACTGTTTTATCCATAAATGGAATTGGAATAATATTCCCAAGTCTATAAACAACAATCATCAATAGTGTAAAAATCATTTTACTTCTGATTTCTTTTATTCTCCACGCATTTGATAGAGTCTTGAACATATTAGATCACCTCTACCTTTCCTCCAGTGCTTTCTATTTTTTCGACAGCACTCTTAGTAAATTTACTGCAAGATACAGTTAATTTTTTAGTTAATTCTCCATTACCTAATATTTTAACACCATCTTTTGCCTTAGCTTTTTTAGCTAAATTAACTTCAAATATTAATTCTTCAGTAACTTCTGTACCATCTTCAAAAATATTTAATTGTTCTACATTAACTTCTGCATACTGTTTAGCAAAAATATTTGTAAAACCTCTTTTTGGAAGTCTTCTAAATAGGGGCATTTGTCCACCTTCAAATCCAGGTCTTACTCCACCACCTGATCTTGAATTTTGACCGTCACGTCCTTTACCACCATATTTACCAAGTCCAGAACCGTAACCTCTACCAAGTCTTTTTCTTGCTTTTGAGCCTCCACCTTCAGCAGGTCTTAAATCATGTAACTTCACGCTTTATACCTCCTTTTAAATTTCTTCAACTTCAAGCATAAAACTAATTTGATTGATCATCCCTCTAATTGATGGAGTGTCCTCTTTAACAACTGTTTGACCAACTTTTTTTAAACCTAAAGCTTCAACATTTTTAACATGTTTTTCTATTCTACCAATTTTACTCTTTTTAAGTGTTATTTTGAGCTTTGTCATTTTAAAAGCCCTCCTTAACCTAATATTTCTTCTACGGATTTTCCTCTTAATCTAGCTATATCTTCAGCTCTCTTAAGATTCTTTAATCCTTCCATAGTTGCATTAACTATATTTCTAGCATTAGTAGTTCCCAAAGATTTACTTCTTACATCTTTGATTCCTGCAAGTTCACAAACCGCACGAACAGGACCACCAGCGATAACTCCAGTACCAGCTCCAGCAGGTTTTAATAAAACTCTACCAGCTCCAAAAACTCCTACAATTTCATGAGGAATTGAAGTATTTACAAGAGGCACTTTAATTACATGCTTTTTAGCGTCTTGAACACCTTTTCTTATGGCTTCAGGAACTTCAAGTGCTTTACCAATACCAACACCAACATGTCCATTTCCGTCTCCAACTACTACAAGAGCGCTAAATCTAAAGTTTCTACCACCTTTTACTACTTTAGTAACACGGTTGATGGCAACTACTCTTTCTTCTAATTCTAATCCTTCTACTTCTTTAATTAAAAGTTCCATTAATTACCCTCCTGATACTAAAATTTAAGTCCAGCTTCTCTGGCACCATCAGCTAATTCTTTAACTTTACCATGATATAAATATCCGCTTCTATCAAAAACTACTTCTGTAATGCCTTTTTCAATAGCTTTTTTTCCGATTGCAAGACCAACAGCTTTAGCAGCTTCTTTATTTGATTTTGATTCTAATGAAGCTAATTCTTTATCCAAAGTTGAAGCTGAAACTAAAGTTATACCTTTAGTATCGTCTATAATTTGAGCATATATATTAGTATTACTTCTATACAAATTTAATCTTGGTTTTTCAGGAGTTCCAGAAACTTTTTTTCTTACTCTAGCATGTCTTGCTTTTCTATTTTCATTCTTGTTAATTTGCTTTAACATTAAATTTCACTCCTTTCTATTTACCAGTCTTACCAACTTTACGTCTGATATATTCTCCTTCATATCTAACACCCTTACCTTTATAAGGTTCTGGTCTTCTATAAGAACGAATATTAGCTGCAAAGTTTCCAAGTTGTTGTTTATCAATACCATTAATCACAATTTTTGTTGGTTCAGGAACTTCAACAGTAATACCTTCTGGATCCATTACTTCAATTGGATGAGAATATCCTAAATTTAAAGTTAATTTCTTTCCAGATTTTGCTGCTCTATATCCAGTTCCTTCAATAATCAAAGTTTTAGTAAATCCCTTTGAAACACCATCAATCATGTTCGCAAGTAATGTTCTTGTTAGACCATGAAGTGATTTATGTCTTTTTATTTCAGAAGGACGTTCTATATTTATTGTATTTCCTTCCATTTTTATGTTCATTTCTCTGCTTAATTGTTGAGTTAATTTCCCTTTAGGTCCTTTTACTTCAACATAGTTTTCGTCTCCTAAGATTACCTCAACTCCAGCAGGAATAACAATTGGTTTTAATCCAATTCTTGACATTGGTTTACCTCCTTAGTTTTATTCCTTAAACATGTTACCAAACGTAACAAAGAACCTCTCCACCAATACCTTCTTTTCTAGCAACCTTATCAGTTACAACTCCTTTTGATGTTGAGATAATAGCAATTCCAAGTCCTCCTAAAACTTTAGGAATTTCGTGGCTTCTAGCATAAACTCTTAAACCTGGTTTTGAAATTCTCTTAAGTCCTGAAATAACTTTTTCATTGTTCTTTCCATATTTTAAGTCAACTGTGATGATTCCTTGTTTGTCATCTTCAATTACATTATATCCTTCAATAAAACCTTCATCTAATAAAATCTGTACAAGATTTTTCTTCATTTTTGATGCAGGTATTTCAACAGATGAATGTCTTGCGTTATTACCATTTCTAATTCTTGTAAGCATATCTGCTATAGGATCAGTCATCATATAAGCTTCCTCCTTTATCTAATATTACCAACTAGCCTTTTTAACGCCAGGAATTTCTCCCTTGTAAGCTAATTCACGGAATACAATACGGCTGATTCCATATTTTCCAATGTATCCATGAGGACGTCCAGTTATTTTACAACGATTGTGTAAACGTGTTGGAGAAGCATTTCTTGGTAATTTGCTTAATCCAACATAGTCCCCTTTGGCTTTTAATTCTGCACGTTTTGCAGCATATTTTTCAACTAACTTTTGACGTTTTAATTCACGTTGTACCATTGATTTTTTAGCCATTAAATTTCCTCCTACTACTTTTTAAAAGGCATTCCTAATAGCTCTAAAAGTGCTTTTGACTCTTCATCAGTCTTAGCAGTAGTAACTATTATAATATCCATTCCTCTTATTTGATCAATCATATCATATACGATTTCTGGGAATATTAATTGTTCTTTTATACCTAATGCATAATTTCCTCTACCATCAAAGCTTGAAGCACTAACACCTCTAAAGTCTCTTACACGTGGAAGAGCGATGTTAACTAATCTATCTAGAAAATCATACATTTTTTCTCCTCTAAGAGTTACTTTAGTACCTATCTTCATACCTTCTCTTAGTTTGAAGTTTGCAATTGACTTTTTAGCAGTAGTTATTACAGGTTTTTGACCTGAAATAATTTCCAAGTCTCTTAAAGCGCTTTCTAAAACTTTTGGATTATCTTTAGCTGAACCTAAACCAATATTGATAACAATCTTATTTAGTTTAGGAACCTCCATAATATTTTTATATTTAAAACGTTCCATTAAAGCAGAAACTATTTCTTCTTTATATTTAACTTGCATTCTGGAAGTCACTTAAGATTCCTCCTTTCAACTATTTATCTATTTTTGAACCACTTTTTTTACTGATTCTAACTTTCTTATCTCCTTCAAGAGTGTAACCAATTCTAGAAGGTTTATTAACTTTAGGATCAAGGTACATTACATTTGAAACATCAATACTTCCCTCAATTTTAATTAAGCCAGATTCATCTTTAGGACTTCTAGCCTTTTTATGTTTAGTTTGAATATTTACTCCTTGAACTATTACTCTATTTTCTTTTACTAAAGTTTTAAGTACTTTTCCAGTTTTTCCTTTATCTTTTCCTGCAATTACAATAACAGTATCTCCAGATTTTATTTTCATTCTAACACCTCCTATTATAATACTTCAGGTGCAAGAGATATAATTTTCATAAAGTTACCAGCTCTTAGCTCTCTTGTAACTGATCCGAAAATTCTTGTACCAACTGGGTTCTTATCATCTTTTATAATTACTGCTGCATTATCATCAAATCTAATGTAGCTGCCATCATTTCTCTTTATACTATTTGTTGTTCTAACAATTACCGCTTTTACAACGTCACTTTTCTTAACAACTCCACCTGGTGTAGCACTTTTAACAGTACAAACTACTATATCGCCAACTTTTGCATATTTCTTATTAGTACCACCAAGTACTCTGATAACAAGAAGTTCTTTAGCGCCAGAGTTGTCAGCAACTTTTAAACGACTTTCTGTTTGAATCATACGATACTCCTTTCCAGATGAAAATTATTTTACTCTTTCAAGTATCTCAACAAGTCTCCATCTCTTTTCTCTTGAAAGAGGTCTTGTTTCTATAATTTTAACTCTATCACCAATTAAACATTCATTATTTTCATCATGTGCTTTAAATTTTGTAGTTTTTTTCATTTGTTTTTTATAAAGTGGGTGAGAAACAAAAGTTGCAACTTCTACAACAATAGTCTTATCCATTTTATTAGAAACTACATTTCCTATTATGACTTTTCTACTATTTCTTTCCATATAGTATTAAGCCTCCTTTCCAGCATTAAGCTCACGTTCTCTGATAATAGTCTTAACACGAGCTATATCTTTTTTAATGCCACCAATTCTCATAGGATTCTCTAATTGTCCAGTGGCTAATTGAAAACGTAAATTAAATAATTCAACTTTTAAATCTTTTAATTTTGCTTGTAAATCACTATCATTCATTTGGCGAATTTCTTTAATTTTCATTAGCTTCACCTTCCTTCATCTCACGAGTTATAAATTTAGTCTTTACAGGTAGTTTGTGAGCAGCAAGTCTCATAGCTTCTCTAGCTACATCAACAGGCACACCACTCATTTCAAATAATACTCTACCTGGTTTAACAACTGCTACCCAGTATTCAGGAGCTCCTTTACCAGAACCCATTCTTACTTCAGCAGGCTTTTTAGTAACAGGCTTATCAGGGAATACTTTAATCCAGATCTTACCGCCTCTTTTTATATATCTTGTCATCGCACGTCTTGCAGATTCAATTTGGTTTGCAGTCATCCAGCAAGGTTCTAATGCTTGAATTGCATAATCTCCATAAGAAATTGTATTTCCCCTTAGAGCTTTACCAGTCATTCTGCCTCTATGAACTCTACGATATTTTACTCTCTTAGGCATTAACATAGACTCTTTCCTCCTTCCAGTAACTAAGCTTCTTTCTTAGCACCAGTTTTATTAAATCTTTTCTTATTGTCTTTCTTGTTTCTTCTATCTTTTTTTGCAGGTTTTTCTTCAATAACTGCAGCTTTCATTCCTGGAAGAACTTCTCCTTTATATAACCAAACTTTTACTCCTAATTTTCCATAAGTTGTATCAGCTTCAGCAAATCCATATTCTATGTCTGCTCTTAAAGTTTGTAGAGGAATTGTTCCTTCAGAATATCCTTCAGTTCTAGCCATATCAGCTCCACCAAGTCTACCAGAAACAGCGGTTTTAATACCTTTTGCTCCTGCTTTTAATGATCTTTGCATAGCTTGTTTCATAGCACGTCTAAAAGATACACGTCTTTCTAATTGTCCAGCAATGTTTTCAGCAACTAATTGAGCACTTAAATCAGGTCTCTTAACTTCTTCAACATTAACAATTACTTTTTTACCAGTTAATTTTTCAATTTTAACTCTTAATTCTTCAACACCAGCACCTGATTTTCCAATTACCATTCCAGGTTTAGCAGTAAAAACTGTTACCTTTACTCTATTTGCTGATCTTTCTATTTCAACTTTAGGTACTCCTGAAAGAGCTACCTCTTTTTTAACAAGTTTACGAATATTGTGGTCTTCTACTAATAAATCACCAAATTCTTTTTTATTGGCAAACCATCTTGAGTCCCAATCTTTTATTATTCCAACTCTTAACCCATGAGGATTAACTTTTTGACCCATTTTTTATCCTCCTTATACTATCTTTCTGCTACCGTTACACCAATATGACTTGATCTTTTCAAAATTGGGTAAGCTGAACCTTTAGCCTTTGGTCTCCATCTTTTCATAACTGGAGCATCATTTGCATAAGCTTCTAATACATAAAGGTCTTTTCTATCTAAATTATGATTATTTTCTGCATTAGCAACAGCTGATTTTAATACCTTTTCTAATAATCTAGCACCCGCTTTAGGAGTGAATCTTAGAATAGATAAAGCTTCATCTACATGCTTTCCTCTTATTTCTCTACAAATAAAGTTTACTTTAAGAGGTGAAATTCTTTGATATTTTGCAATTGCTTTAGCTTGCATGTTATCTCCTCCTTATCTATTATCTTACTTTACTATTTTTTTCATTTTTTCCAACATGACCCTTGTAAGTTCTAGTTAAAACGAACTCTCCAAGTTTATGTCCTACCATATCATCAGTAATGTATATTGGTAAGTGCTTTCTTCCGTCATGAACAGCTATAGTATGTCCAACAAATTGTGGAAAAATTGTACTTCTTCTTGACCAAGTTTTTACAACTTTTTTTTCATCTGCACTATTTAATGCATCTATTTTCTTTAAAAGATGATCATCACAAAATGGTCCTTTTTTAAGAGATCTACCCATTTGTTTTCCTCCTTAATTAGTTTTTAGTTCTTCTTCTTACTATGAACTTATTAGACTTTTTATTTTTCTTTCTAGTCTTAAGTCCTAAAGCTGGTTTACCCCAAGGAGTTGAAGGTGCTGGACGTCCAACAGGAGTTCTACCTTCACCACCACCATGAGGGTGATCTACTGGGTTCATCGCTGATCCTCTAACATGTGGTCTCTTACCCATATGTCTTGATCTTCCTGCTTTACCGATAGTTATAAGTTCATGACTTAAATTTCCAACTTGACCAACTGTAGCTCTACATTCTAAATGAATTAATCTAAATTCACCTGAAGGTAATCTCAATTGTGCAAATCTTCCTTCTTTACCCATTAACTGAGCTTCAGAACCTGCACTTCTTACAAGTTGTCCACCTTTTCCTGGTTTTAACTCAATATTATGAACATTTGTACCAACTGGAATATCTTTTAATTTTAATGCATTACCAATCACGATATCTGCATTTTCACCTGATTCTATTTTATCTCCAACCTTTAATCCTTCTGGAGCTAAGATATATCTCTTTTCTCCATCTATATAATGAATTAATGCTATATTAGCAGTTCTATTTGGATCATATTCTATAGAAGCAACTTTTCCTGGTACTCCATCTTTATTTCTTTTAAAATCTATTATTCTATACTTTCTTTTAGCACCGCCACCTCTGTGTCTAACGGTAACTCTACCTAATGAATTTCTTCCGCCTGATTTTGATAAAGAAACTAATAAAGACTTTTCAGGTTTTGTCTTAGTTATTTCATCAAAAGTTAAAACGCTCATTCCACGCACACCAGCAGAAGTTGGTTTATACTTTCTAATAGCCATTAATATTACCTCCTATATTAAATACTTTCAAAAAATTCAATTTCTTTAGAATCTTCTGTAAGAGTAACAATGGCTTTTTTCCAATCAGGTCTTTTGCCAACATTAGCTCCCATTCTTTTTTTCTTACCAGTAATATTCATTGTATTTACTTGTTTAACTTTTACACCAAAAATTGTTTCTACGGCTTTTTTGATTTCTGATTTATTAGCCCTAGTATCAACTTTGAAAGTGTATCTTTTTGATTCCATATTTTCCATTGAACGTTCAGTTACAACTGGTTTAATAATAATATCATATGCTGTCATTATGCATACACCTCCTCAATTTTTGATAAGGCATCTTTTACGATTACAAGATTATCAAATCTCATTAAATCATAAACATTCATATAATCTACAACAACAGTTTCAACTTTTGGAAGGTTCGCGAATGATTTTACAATCATTTCATTTCCTTCTGGTAAAACTATCATAGTTTTTGTTTCTAAGCTTAAATTTTTCAAAATTTCTTTTGCTTTCTTTGTGCTGAATGCATCAACTGTTAAAGCATCTAAAATTCTTAACTCTCCTTCAAGAACTTTTGAAGAAAGAACTGATCTCATAGCAAGTCTTCTTACTTTCTTAGGAACTGAGTATCTATAGCTTCTTGGTTTTGGTGCGAACACTACTCCGCCGCCTTTCCATTGAGGAGCTCTTATACTACCTTGTCTAGCACGACCAGTACCCTTTTGTCTCCAAGGCTTTCTTCCACCCCCACGTACTTCCGCACGAGTTTTAGCAGATTGTGTGCCTTGTCTTCTATTAGCTAAATGGTTTTTTACTACTTCATAAACAACATGTTCATTAACTTCAACACCAAAAATAGCTTCGTTTAATTCTATATCACCAACAACTTCTCCTAGTTGGTTATAAACATTAACCTTAGGCATTATTTATCCTCCTTAAACTATCTTTTAACCGCTTCTCTAATTGTTACTAAACCACCTTTAGGTCCTGGAATAGCACCTTTTACAAGAATTAGGTTCTTTTCAACGTCAACTTTTACAACAACAAGATTTTGAACAGTACTCTTTTCATTTCCCATTTTTCCACTTGCTTTTCTACCTTTAAGTACTCTACCTGGGTAAGTACCTGCACTTCTAGCTCCAGCTACTCTATGGGATTTAGAACCATGTCCTTCTGGACCTCTTCCGTAATTCCATCTCTTTATAGCGCCTTGAGTACCTTTACCCTTTGAAGTTCCGATAACATCAACTTTATCTCCTTCAGCAAATAAGTCAACTTTAATTTCTTGACCAGTTTCAAAAGTTTCGCCTTCGTTTAATCTAAATTCTCTTACAAATCTCTTATATCCAACACTTACTTTATCAAAATGTCCTTTAAGAGGTTTTGTAACCTTTTTTTCTTTTTTGTCTACATATCCACATTGGATTGCATTATAACCATCAGTTTCAACAGTTTTAACTTGAGTAACGAACATAGGGCCCGCTTCAACAACTGTTACAGGAACAACTGCTCCATCTTCAGTAAAAATTTGAGTCATTCCAATTTTTTTACCTAAAATACTCTTCATTGAGTACACCTCCTATTACTTACAGCGGATTGATTTACAATCATTCTAAGATTTATAACTTAATTTCGATATCTACACCACTTGGAAGATTCAATTTTTTTAAACTTTCCAAAGTTTTTTGGTTTGGATTTAGGATATCAATAAGTCTTTTATGTGTTCTTTGTTCGAATTGTTCTCTACTATCTTTGTATTTGTGAACAGCTCTTAAGATTGTAATGATTTCCTTTTCTGTTGGTAGTGGAATAGGTCCTGATACTTCTGCACCAGTTCTCTTTGCAGATTCCACTATTTGTTGTGCTGAGCTATCGATTAATTCATGATCGTAAGCTCTTAATCTGATTCTGATTTTTTGCTTGTTTGCCAATTTTTTTACCTCCTTGTTTCGCATGTTTTGGCATCATGCAACTAGGTCCTCCGTATCAACTCATCCGTGTGTTCCATTTTCACTTCCAAAAAATACGGCGACCCGTCGCCGAAATCTAGTTCGACATACTCAGAAATAATTACCTCAAAAGACTATAAAACAGCCATAATTTGAGCAACCTATTTCGTCAACGCCTATTATGTGCATATGAGCACTCATATATTATACTATATCATTTCTATTATTGCAATACTTTTTTTAGATTTTTTTAAAAATTTTATAAAAATTTTTTCACCATATATTGTAAAATTAAGTTAGCTACATATAAAAAAAGATAGTGTATAATTTTTATACACTATCTTAACTAAATTTATTCCTCAATTTTTAAAACTTCTTCCATTTCTTCTTTTTCAAATACCTCAACATTCTTGATATTATCAAATCTTCTTGTTATCTTTGTTGAAGTAGTAAAAATATCTTTTACATCTTTACTTACCTTGTTTATATCTTTTTCTAATGTTTCCCATCTTTTTGCATATCTTTCAAACTCTGCAGAGAGCGAATTTAATTCTTTTTGAATCTCTAAAGCATATTGAGATTGCTTTAAGTTTTGAGAAACAGCTTGTATTGTTGTTAATATCGCCATCATTGTTGTTGGAGACGTAATCCAAACTCTCTTTGAATACGCATACTCAACAATTTTAGGCATATAAGCATTAAGATAAGCAAATATAGCTTCTGCTGGCAAAAACAAAATGGCCTGATCTGTTGTTTCGTTTTTTATTATATATTTAGAAGAAATATCATCAATATGTTTTTTTAAATTTTGTTCAAAACTCTTTTCGTTTTCCACCTTGTTTTCAGATATATCTTCAAAAATTCTCCTATAATTTTCCAATGGAAATTTACTGTCAATGCAAATAGTTCCAACTGGTTCTGGAGCAAATATCACTGCATCTGCCATCGTCCCATTAGAAAGTTTATATTGTTTTTGATAAATTTCATTATTATTTCCAAAAGCTGAAGTCAAAACTTGATATAATTGTACTTCACCAAATATGCCACGAGTTTTTTTATCAGTCAAAACATTATTTAAATTTTGAACATTATTAGATAAAAATTCCATCTTTTTTTGTGCTTCATCAAGCCTTCCTAAACTTTGCATAACATTACTAAATGTCTTTTTAGTATCTTCAAAACTTTTTTCAAGCTTAACTTCAACACTTTCATTTATCTTATCAAGTCTACCTTCTACAACAACAGTAAGATTTAAGAAGTCCTTTTTCAACTCAGATTTTAATTTATCATTAAAATTAAAAATTGAATCAATATTTTCTTTACCTGCTTTTATAATATTATCATTAGTGGAATTTTTAAATTCAAGCAACTGATTGGAGATTTTTTCATTATTTCCATTTAATTTTTCGTTTAATTTATTAAATTCATCCGAAAAACTAAGTTTTAACTTTAGAATATCTTCATCTCTTATTATATCATCATTTGATTTTTTCAATATTTTTAAAATCAAAACAATGACAATAACTACTAGTAAAATTAAAATCCCAATTAAAAAATAAATCATATTTCACCTATTTTAAAATACCAAACTCATATCCATTAGATTTAAAATAATCAATTATACTAGGCAAAGTTTCTACAGTTAAATTCTTTCCTTGAGAATCATGCATTAAAACAACAGCAACATTTTGTTGTTTCCAATAGCTCAAAGATGTTTTAACATATTTTAACATTTCTTCTTTATTAGTTGGTCTAACCTTTTGTGGTTCAGCATCACCAGATAAACTATTCCAATCTATCCATTCAAGTCCCAAACTTTTTAGAACTTCATCACCATTACCAGCATTTTCAAGACCTTTCCAGGACATATGTCCGCCTGGATATCTCCAAACCCCAGTATTAAATTTATCTCCAAGAAGTTCCTTTAATCTTGATAAAGTTTTTTCTGCTTCATCTTTTATAACGGATGCATTAGGAACTCTATTTGGATATAGTTTATTATAATCATGAGAAAAACTATGAATTGCTATTCCATGTCCTTCTTTTAATTCTCTTTCCAAATATGGCTTTGCTTGATCATTTAATGTTTTACCAACTATAAAGAAAGTAGCTGGAACTTGTTTTTCCTTAAGAATATCTAAAACTTTATCTGTAATTCCAGGAGTAACACCATCATCAAAAGTTAAGAACACAATTTTCTTTCCAGTATATTCTTTTTTACTCATGATATAGTCTCTAATTTCAGCAGTATCATAAGCATAAGAATCTGCAGACTTTATGTGGCTTCCAGATTCTGAAAAATCTATACCATTAGAATCTTGTTTTTCTGGTTCTTTTTCAGTTGTGTTTTGTTTTCCCTCAGAATTATTATCAGATGTATTTTTTTGCTCATTTTCATTATTTTTATTTTGTATTTGTGTTTTATTTTGATACATAACACTTAAAACATATTTACCACCTAAAAAGACAAATAGTGCTAAAAAAACCGCAGTTATTATAACAAAATTTTCTTTTCTTCTTCTTTTCTTTTTTTTCTTCTTTGTTACTTTTATTTTTTCTTCATTATCTATCATTAAATTTACCTCCTAATTTAGTACAATTATTTATTTCCAATTAATAATTGTATATCCCCTATAGTTTAAGCCCATAGTCTAAAGCTTCATTTATTATAACATATTTATAAATATATTGTAAACTCAATTATTAGAAATTCAATTATTTTTTTATTTATTATTCGAAAAAACATATATATTTTTAAAAAATAAATAATGATACAAAAATTAAATTAATATATATTTTTGTTTTAAAAAAATTAATATAATATGATATAATATAGCTATAAATATTTACCCATTATTTTTTAGATATATGGATAAAATTAAATTATGTATTAAAAAATTAACTGAGGAGTTTTTATGAACGATATTTATTCAAATCCACTAACAAAAAGATATTCAAGTAAAGAGATGAGTTACATTTTTTCCGATGAATTTAAATTTAAAACTTGGAGAAAATTATGGATAACTCTTGCCAAAGGAGAAAAAAGTTTAGGGCTAAATATAACTGATGAGCAAATTAAAGAACTTGAAGCCTTTAAAGAGGATATTAACTTTGATATAGCTTTAGAAAGAGAAAAAATTGTTAAACATGATGTTATGAGTCATGTTTATGCTTATGGAGTTCAGTGTCCTAATGCAAAAGGGATTATTCATTTAGGTGCTACAAGTTGCTACGTTGGTGATAATACTGAACTTGTAGTTATGAAAGAAGCACTCTTAATTGTAAAGAAAAAAATTATAAATGTTTTAAATTTATTAAAGAAAAATGCTCTAAAATATAAAAACATTCCAACTTTGGCTTATACGCATTTTCAAGCAGCTCAACCAACAACAGTTGGAAAAAGATTAACACTCTATATGCAAGACTTACTTATTGACCTTGAAGAATTAAATTTCATATTGGAAAACTTAAAACTTCGTGGTGCAAAAGGAACAACTGGAAGCCAAGCATCATTTATGGAGTTATTTAATAATGATGAAGAAAAAGTTAAAAAGCTTGATAATTTTATTGCTTCAGAAATGAACTTCAAAGGAGTTTATGCTGTTTCAGGTCAAACTTATACAAGAAAAATTGATAGTAAAGTTTTATTTTTATTATCAAATATAGCACAATCTGCACATAAATTTTCAAATGATTTAAGATTATTACAACATCTTAAAGAAATTGAAGAACCTTTTGGTAAAAATCAGATTGGATCATCTGCTATGCCCTATAAGAGAAATCCTATGAAATCAGAAAGAATTGGAGCTTTGTCAAATTTTGTTATTTCAAATGTAATGAATCCATCTATAACTTTTGCAACACAATGGTTTGAAAGAACTTTAGATGACAGTGCAAATAAAAGACTTTCAATTTCTCAAGGATTTTTAGCAGTAGATGGAATATTGAATCTCTATGCAAATGTAGTTGATGGAATGGTAGTTTATGAAAAAGTAATCGAAAAACATTTAATGGCCGAATTACCATTTATGGCGAGTGAAAACATAATGATGAATCAAGTAAAAAAAGGTGGAGACAGACAGGAACTTCACGAAAGAATCAGAGAACTTTCTCAAGTTGCAGGTAAAAATGTGAAAGAAAAAGGGCTTGAAAATAATCTATTGGAATTAATTGAAAAAGATGATTTCTTTGATATAAGTAAAAATGAACTCAAAGAAGTACTTAATCCTATGAAATATGTTGGAAGATGTCCTTCACAAGTTGATGAATTTATAGAAAATGAAGTTAATCCTATTTTAGAAGAAAACAAAAATCTGATTGAAAATATAAAAGAAATTGAAATATAAAAAACGCTCCAAACGGAGCGTTTCTTTTATTGTGAAACAACAAGGTTCTCGGAAACCCACCCAATGCGAAGCATCGTGGAAGGGTGAGGTTCTTATTTACTTTATTTCTTAAAATTTACTTGCATCAACAGAATTTAGATATTCTTCTATTGGTTCAACAGCTTTTTTAATGGTTCCGTCTATAAACGGATTTTCTAATTTTGCTACTTCAAGAAGTTGTAAGAAAGGTTTTGTTCCACCTGTTTTACATAATCTTAAATAATCTGCAAAAGCAGTTTTATGGTCTTTCCTATCCTTATTCCAGAATTGGAAAGCACATACTTGAGCCAAAGTATAATCTATATAGTAGAAAGGCATTTGATAAATATGTCTTTGTCTAAACCAAAATCCACCATCTTCTAAAACTTTTATTCCGTCATAATCTCTATGTGGCAAGTATTTCTTTTCCAATTCTCTATATTTTTCACGCCTTTCTTTTGGAGAAAGTTCCGGATTTTCATATACAACATGTTGAAATTCATCAACTAATGCTCCATAAGGTAAAAACATCAAACAATGAGTTATATGTTTATATCTAAATTTATCAGCTTCTTCTTCAAAGAACAAATCCATCCAAGGCCAAGTGAAAAATTCCATACTCATTGAATGAATCTCTGCTGATTCCATTCCGGGCCAAATATATTCAGGAATATAATCTCTTGATGAAAAAACCTGAAAAGCATGACCTGCCTCATGAGTCAAAACCTCAACATCATGAGTAGTTCCATTAAAATTCGCAAATATAAATGGACTTCTCCAATTTCTTAAATAAGTACAATATCCACCGGCAGCCTTAGTTGATTTTGCATCCAAATCAAATAAATCTTTTGTTTTCATAAAGTTAAAGAACTCTTTTGTTTCAGGAGATAACTCACTGTACATTTTTTCAGCTTTTTCAACCATCCAATCCTTTTTTCCATGCGGAGCAGGATTTCCTGACTTAAAAAATATAGGTTCATCATAAAAAGTAAGTTTATCCAGACCGATTCTCTTTCTTTGTTCTTCTCTAATCTTATTACAAATAGGAACAATAGTTTCTACAATTTGTTTTCTATAGCCTTCAACATCTTTTGCATTGTAGTCAACTCTGCCCATTTTTTTATAGCCAAGCTCTATAAAGTTTTTATAGCCCAATTTTTTAGCCATTTTATCTCTTATTTTTACAATTTTATCATAAATTTCATCTAATTTTTCAGTTTGTTCTTCATAAATTTCTGATATAAGATTTGTAGCTTTTCTTCTAACATTTGCATTTGAATCTTGAGAATATTTAGCAAGTTGAGTAAGGTTTAATTGTTCCCCGTTCCACTCTTTTGAACAAGAAGATAAAAGTTTTTGATATTCCATAACAACTTTTGCTTCTTCAACCAAATCATCCATAATTGAAGGATTAAAAGTCAATAAATAATTTTCATATTTTTGGAATAAATAAACTCCAAATTTTTCTTCAAGCTCTTTTCTGAATTTATTATTAACAAATTCTCTTATATATTCAACCTCGACTTCTTGAACTTTTGGAGCATTTTCTTGGATGAATTGCATTTCCTTGTCAAAAAATTCATCTTTAGTATCAATTGAATTTTTAACATGAGCTAAAGCAACCATACTATCAGCATCTGAACTTACTTTATTAAGTTCATTATAAGTTTCAATTGCCTCTTCACTTGTTTTAGCTTTTGCAAGTCTTTCAGTCAAAGCTCTAATGTCAGCTCTAAGTTTTTCAAAGTCGGGACGAATATATTTATAATCCTCAAACTTTAAATCTAAATTTTCTTTAGCCATAACTACCTCCTATTTAATTAAAATACAAGACTATTTTAACATAATTTAATGATAAAAAATAGCCTTATAAAGATTTAAAAATTCAAAAAAAGGAATTACCGCAGTAATCCCTTTTAAAATTTATCTTTTTAGCATCATTGCATATGGTTCCCAAGGTTCAATCTTTATAGATTCTTCTTCTAAACCTTTTAACCATTTTTCATCAACGAATTTTTTATCTACTATTGCTGAAATATTTTCATTTGTAAACCAAGAGTCGCTCATTGAGAATATTCCCTTTTCTCCAACTTCATCTCCCCAAGAGTTTTCAACTTGCCACTTAATTGGATTCCCATTTTCATCCAAATCAACTCCTACAAATGTCATAGCATGAGTTAAATCTGTATATCTATAGTCAATTCTGTCGGCTTTAGAAAATTCTCCAAGTTCTGTTAAAGTTTCATCATAATTAAATAAATCTTTATCCATTATACCTAATTTTCTATCACAGTTCTTCATAACATCACAAGCAAACCACACAGCTTCTCCAGCTTTTATAGATGCGATTATAGCTTTTTTAATGTCTTCTTGAGGAACATTTAAAGAAGCAACAGGATTTCCTTCTCTAACAGATTTAAAATATTTTAATTCTATTCTTTTACCAAATGGATACTTGCCCCTTGGATCTTCAATTAAATCAACTTTATTTTCAAAGTAACTTCCAACATATTCTTCATAGAATTTTTTTGGAGTTAAATTTGTAATCTTTTGGAATTTATCGTCTTTATCTGTATATTCAAAATCAAAAGTTTCTGGTAATTTTCCTAGAACTTTTGTACAAATATTATAAACTTCATAAAGAGTTTCTTCTTTTAATTTCTTTAATTCTTGAACTGAAGCTCCATTTGAATGTGCTTTTCTCATATTCATTGCAGTTCTCTTTAATCTTACATTAATTTGTTCAACAAAAGCACCAGAATCGGATGAACTGAAAGTTTCTGGCATAACTGATTTAGGAACAATACCATGTTTTGAAATTAAGTCATCAAAGCATTCAAAAAAGTTTCCATCATCAGCTCCTAAATCTAACAAACTATCCATAAGTCTTGATCCTAATGGTTCATCTATATGTTCAATCATAAGTTCTAAGAAATTATTTGATTTTTCCATTTTATCCATAAAGAAAAGATAAACTTGTGAAAACTCAAAAGTTTTTAAATTAAGTTTTTCCATAACTTTTAGTCTTAAAACATTAAGTCCTGAAAACATCCAACAACGTCCTGATTTCTTTTGATTTGTAATTTCAGCTTTCTTTACACTGTCTGAAAACTTAAAATTATGAAATCTTAAAGCATCATTATTAATTGAACTATCTTGAATACCATTTTTAGCAATTGCATTTGAAATTACTCTACTTGATAAATCGCTTTCAAAACGTTCTTTAAATTTATTCATCATTTCATTTGTTACCATAAACTATTCCTCCATTTTTTTATTTTTAACATACTCATAATATCACAACAAAAAAATTATTTCAATAGATTTTTAAATATAATTGATATTTTTTATCATTTTTATTTTTGGACTATTTTTTAAATATGATACTGCACAATATAATAAATAAATCCCAATGAAATAAAATTTACTTTGTTCATTAGGATTTTCTAATTTTTGATATATATTTTAATAACAACTAATTAGCAGATACGTATTTTTTCAAACCCTTTTTCCAAAGAAATATCGCAAAAACAGTTCCCAACAAATCGAATAATAATATATAAAATATACTTAAAAAGGAAGCTTCTTCTTTAACTATGAGTACAGGAAGATTAATTGACAGCAAAATAGGAACTATATAAATTAAAACAAACTGTATTGATTTAGGATAAATAGACTTTGGTCTGCTTGAAAAATCAATTAGATATTCAGGTATTCCCATTATAGCACTTGAATGTTCTTTCCAAAATGAAATAGTTATTACAATCTGATTTAACAAAAATACCAAGTATATAGATAACAAAATAGAAATAATAAATTCAATTATTATAAATAAATTTAAACTATATTTTGTCAGCATAAATATTTGAAAACACAGAGCTATAAATAAATTAATCAAACTCGGAAAATCCACCCTATATAATGAGTAAAACAAAAAAGAATTTACAGGTCTAATCAAAATATAATCCAACTCTCCACCTAAAATAAATTCATATAGATTTTCATGAGCAACAGTAAATAAAAACTGATAACCATAACTTATTACAGAAGCTACTGATATTAAAAGCAAATAGTCATTTTTTACCCACCCATATATTGTTTCAGTATAATCAAAATAAATTACCCCTGCAATAAATTCAGCAAGAAAAAATATCAAACCGAAAACTATTGTTACAATTGCAGTAGATCTATAAATTAAAAACTCTTGAAAACTATGTGATAAAAATTTTTTATACAATCTAAAATTCATATTTACGCTCCCATTCCCTCATATCTCTTCAGTCCAAAATAATAAGTAATTTTATAAAGAACAAAAAACAGAATAAACCAAGAAAAAGATAGAATTATGTAAAAAATTAATTCTTCAATTGTTAATTTTCCTTGAATAGCCCTTGTAAAATTAAATCCTACTATTGCAAATGGGTTTTTATCAACTATTTTATAAATCTTATTTCCTAACAAATTTAAAGGAAAAAGCAGTCCTCCAAACAGTAAGTAAACTGAATTTATTAAAGGTCTTAATGTCCACATATTTATCAAATAAAATCCAAGATTTCCCACAAGAGAAACTAGCATAAAAAACATACAAAAATTTACTATAAACAACAAAAACACTAGCAAAAAATATCCTATATTTACATTAACGAAAAAAGATAAAATGAACATAAGTACATAAACAATAATAAATATAAACTTCTTTCCTAAAAATGCAAAAAATGAATTCACTAATATAGAATATGGTCTAATCAACATGGAAGTAAGCTTCCCAGTCCTAACAAGATGACCCATATTAACTACACTTTCACTTGAAAATAAAATCATCCCAATATTTGAAATAACTATATAATAAATCATTTGAGTTTTAGTAAAACCACCAATACTTTCAACTGAAGCGCTTTCAAAAATACCATTCCAAGTAAATATAGAAATTACAATACCTAGTATATTAACAAATATATTGGAAATAAAGTTAAACTTATAGCTTAATTGTATATTCAGCTGATTAAGAAAAGTTGGTAAATATTTACTCATTTTAGTCCTCCTTTTTATCTTCACTGAATATATCAAAAACTACATCTTCAAAGCTCTTATTTTCACAGAATATATTTTTTATAAGTGAAAAATCTACGTTTTTTAATATAAAATTTACTTCATCAAAATTTACCTGTAATTTTTTCTTATCCAAAAGTTTAAAACAATTAAATTCATTAGGTATAAAATCTTTAAATTCTATTATATATTCATCTTTAACAGAGAACTTATCTATAATTTCATTTATATTTGAATCTTCTACCTTTTTCCCATTTAATAAAATTATAACCCTATCACATAATGTTTCAATATCTTTCATATAGTGAGAAGTTAAAAATATAGTCACATTGTCTTTTTTATTTATATCAAGTAAAAACTCATGAATAGACCTTTGACTTGTTATATCCAAGCCTATCGTAGGTTCATCTAAAAATAAAATCTTAGGACTATGAATTAAAGCACAGATTATCTCAAACTTAATTCTCTCTCCAAGCGATAATTTTCTAACTGGAATTCTCAGCTTATCATCTAAATTTAACAATTTAACCATATTATTCAATTTATTTCTATAACTTACTTTATCTATTTTGTAAATACATCTTAACATTTCAAGAGTTTCTTCAGCAGGTAAATCCCAAATTAATTGACTTTTCTGCCCTATAACCACACCTATTGATTTAAGATAGGATCTTTCCTTCTTAAAAGGAATATTTCCATCACACTCAATGGTTCCACTTTCCGGATTTAATATTCCAGTAAGCAATTTTATCAATGTAGTTTTTCCTGACCCATTTGGTCCTAAAATTCCTACTATTTCTCCTGTTTTGATTTCTAAATTAAAATCTTCAATAGCTGATTTTTTTATTTCTCTTCTTTTGAAAAAATCCTTTAAAGAACCTAAAAACCCACTATCTTTTTCAAAAGAATTATAAGTAAAATATAAATTTTCAATTTTTATCATGAATAAATTATTTCCTTTCAAATTAAATAATTAATTATTCTCAACTTCAGAAATTGTATATAACTTCTTAAAGTATGAATCAAAACTCATAAGTTCTTCAAAATTACCTTTTTCTTCTATTTTTCCATCTTTTAATACCAATATTTTGTCATATTGTTTTAAATTTTCCTTTATTAATCTATGTGTTACAGAAATCAATGTTATATTTTCAAGTTCAAGTAGTCCCTTTTCTATTGAAAATGCAATTTCATTATCCAAACTTGATAAAATTTCGTCAGCAAGTATTATCTTTGTATCCTTTATCAAAGACCTTGCAATTGAAATTCTTTGTTTTTCTCCTCCAGATAAGTTATTTGCGTTTTCAGAAATTAATTCCTTATCATACAATCTATCCAAATATTTACCAAGTTCTGCTTTCAATATAACATCTTTTACCTTTTCTTCCGAATAATCTCTACTAAATAATGTTATATTATCATATAGGCTTCCTTTAAATAGAAATACATTTTGATTAATTGTTGAAATTAAATTTATAATAGAATTTTTTGAAACTTCATCCAAATCAATTCCATCTATATAAATTTTCCCATCATTTGCTTTAATTCTTTTTGAAATCAGCTTCATTAAAGTTGATTTTCCACTTCCTGATAAACCTACTAAAGCATATTTTTTACCTTTTTCAAATTCAAAGTTTATATTTTCTAAAACTTTTTTATCATCATATTTAAAGCTAACATCATTTAAAGAAATCTTATTATTAAAGTCTTTAATTTCTGTTATTTCAACATTTTCTTCTGAAATTAAAGTATTTTCTATTTTATTTAATATTTTATCAACAGACTTAAATTTACCATAAGATTCTATTGCAAACATCAAAGGATTCACAATGTGATTTGTAAGTTGCACACAAATAATCATTTGTCCAAGTGTTATAAATCCTTTATATGCTAAATATCCACCACAAACAAAACCACCTAAAAATGTAAAACCTCCAAAAAAATATGAAATCATAGTTACTAAACTATACCTTTTTTGATATGCAAGTCCTTTATCATAAACATTTTTTGAGTTATTATAAAACACTTTTGAAATAAATTTTTCTAGTCCAAATACTTTGATTGTTTCATAACCATTAAAATATTCACTTGTTCTTGCAGTATATTCACTTTGAGAATTTGAAAATTTCTCTTTAAAAGTTTTTAAATTTTTCATTGGAATATTTCCAAACGCAAATGAAATTATAGACAATATCATTAAAGCAATCGTCATTTGATAGGAAACATAGAAAATTGTCCCAAAGGCAAAAAGAAACAAAAATCCTGATTTAACTAAATTTAAAAATGTTCTAAAATACTCTGTTTCTATAGTATTAATATCATTAGTAAGAATTGAAATCTTATTCCCTACATCATTATTATAAAAACTTTCAATATCTTGTTTTATTAAATTATTAAATATGTAAATCTTTGTATCTAAAGACATTTTAGCTACAAATTTATAACTCATAACTTCATAAATCCATTTAAAAACGCTCTCTGTAATAAGTAAAGCAAAAGTATAAATCATAACCTTAGAAAATTGCATATTTATTGCTCCACTTGCTGAATCTATAACATAACCAAAAAACATTGCAACTCCAATTTCCAATGAAATATAAATAAACATAACTACAAAAAGTGGTAGCAAAATATTCAAATTATTTTTCCATATTTTTTTCATATTATTTCCTCCTCAACAGATAACCTTTTCAAAGAATATCATATTTATAGCACTATTTTAGAAGAAACAGGTTAAAAAGTCAATAGTAAGGACTAGCTTTAATTCAATTATAAATCTTAAATTAATTGCTATTAATAAGAAATATAGACTAAAAAAGCTGTGATTACTCACAGCTTAATATTTCTTCTATTTTATTATGGACTGCCTCTAAATTCGCTTTTGAATCTGAACTAAATGGAATAACTAAATTCATATCCTTTATTCCTAAAGTTTCTCTAACAACTTTTAAATGTTTATTCCATTGTCCTTTAGAAATTTTATCAGCTTTAGTTGCTATAACATAACCACTAAATCCATATTCTAAAAGCCAGTGATACATCATAACATCTTCCTTACTAGGAGCATGTCTAATATCTACGATAAGAATAACTTCACACAAATTTTCTCTGTTTGAAAGATAGGTTTCAATAATTACTCCCCATTTTTCTTTTTCACTTTTAGAAACTTGTGCATATCCATATCCTGGCAAATCCACTAATCTAAATGAATTATTTATTTTATAAAAATTTACTGTTCTTGTTTTTCCAGGTTTGGAACTAGTTCTCGCCAAATTTTTCCTGTTTATGAAAGCATTTATAAAACTTGATTTTCCAACATTACTCCTGCCGGCAAATGCAACTTCTTTTAAATTAGAATCAGGATACTGTGAAATAATCGCAGCTATTTGTTCTAATTCACTTGAGATTATTTTCACATTACACCTCTTTTTCTAAAACTAAATCTAATACTTCACAAACATCGGAAACTGTATAAATTTTTAATGTTTCTCTAATTTCTTCAGGAATTTCATCAATATCAACTTCATTTTCTTTTGGAATAATTATATTTTTTATTCCATACCTATTTGCTGCAAGGATTTTTTCTTTAAGTCCTCCTATCGCTAAAACTCTTCCTCTTAAAGTTACTTCCCCTGTCATTGCAAATTGTCTATTGACTTTCCTATTTGTAAGAGCACTGACAATTGCTGTTGTCATTGTTATACCAGCAGATGGACCGTCTTTTGGTACTGCTCCTTCAGGAACGTGAATGTGTATATCTTTTTCCTTATAAAAATCTTCTTTAATATTAAATTTATCAGCTTTGCTTCTAACAAATGAAATTGCAGTCATTGCAGATTCCTTCATAACATCACCAAGTTGTCCAGTAAGTTGAATTTTTCCTGTTCCATTGACAATATCAGTTTCTATTGTTAAAAGTTCTCCTCCTACTTCTGTCCAAGCCAATCCGTTTACAAGTCCAATCTTATCTTCTTTTTCCAAAATATCATCATGGAATTTTTTCTTTCCTAAGAAATCAACAAGATTTTTTGAATTAACTGTAACTTTTTTTCTTTCTTTTGAAACCAAAGTCACAGCAGCTTTTCTAATTATTTTTTCAATCATTCTTTCTAAATTTCTTACACCAGACTCTCTTGTGTAATAACGAATGATATCTCTTACTGCTTCAGCTTTTATATCAAGCATTTTCTTAGTCATTGAAAAGTTTTTAAACGCTTTTGGAATCAAATGATTAATAGCAATTTTTTCTTTTTCATCATAAGTATAGCTTGAGACCGGAATAATTTCCATTCTATCAAGTAGTGGGGATGGAATTGTAGAAGTTGTATTCGCAGTAGTTATAAACATAACTTTTGAAAGGTCAAAAGGAATATTTATATAATTATCTGTAAACTTATTATTTTGTTCCGGATCTAAAACTTCAAGCAATGCACTAGAAGGATCTCCTCTAAAGTCATTTGAAACCTTATCAATCTCATCAAGTAACATAACAGGATTATTAACTTTACATTGTTCTAATAAAGTTAAAATTTTACCTGGCATTGCTCCAACATAAGTTCTTCTATGACCTCTTATTTCACTTTCATCATGAAGCCCACCCAATCTCATAGAAACAAATTCTCTATTCAAAGATTTCGCTATAGATTTTGCGATAGAAGTCTTACCCACTCCTGGTGGACCAACTAAACAAATTATTGAGCCTTTTTGATTATTTGAAATTTTTCTTAAGGCTATTGATTCTATAATTCTATCCTTAACATCTTTAAGTCCAAAATGGTCTTTATCTAAAATTTTTCTAGTGTAAGCAACATCTAATTTTTCTTTTTTTGACTTTTTCCAAGGCAATGCAACTATTTTATCAAGATAACTTCTAATCACATTTCCCTCAGGTGAGCCTGATGGTATTTCAGAAAGTTTTCTAATTTCCTTAAATAACATTTCTTCAATATTTTCATCAAATCCAAAACTCATTATGGTATTAGCATATTCATCCAATTCAGAGCTTAAATCTTCTCCATCTCCAAGTTCTTCTTTTATTATATTAAGTTGTTCTCGAAGATAATATTCTCTTTGATTTTTATTTAGTCTTGAAGAAACCTTTCTAGAAATACTTTCTTCTAAGAATGATAATTCTATAGAATTTTGTAAAATTTCATAAAGTTTTTCAAGTCTTTCTCTCATATCAAATATTTTAAAGTTTTCATAATGTTCATCATCGGATAATCTAATTATATAACTTGCTACATTATTTGTAAATTTATCCATATTTGAAGAATTTTGAACACTTATTTCAGTATCAACATCTAGATGTCTTTTCTTAGCTGTATATTCTTCAAATGCAACTTCAACCATATTTCGTAAAGTTGCCAATTCAGAGTCTACTTCTTCTCCAACTTCATCATAATAGAATTCTTCAACATCAGCTGTTAGAAATTTACCATCATCATAAATTTTCTTTGCTCTACATCTACAAATACCTTCAGCTAAAACTCTAGTTATTCCATTATTCATCTTTAAAATTTGTTTAACGATAACAACAGTTCCCATTTCATATAAATCTTCTGCCTTAGGATCTTCTGTCCTAATATCTTTTTGAGTAAAAGCAACTAAAATTGAATCCTTTTTTAATGCAGACTCTATTGCATCTATAGACTTTTTTCTTCCTGCATCAAAATGAACAACAGAATAAGGATAAATCCAAAGTCCTCTAAGTGCTATTACAGGTCTATTTAATTTTTCTTCAATATTAAAATTTATATTGCTCATAAATATTTTTCCTCTATTTTTTATTTTCATTATATATTAAAACGGGATTTGCCTTTCCTAAAACTACATCTTTAGTGACAATACATTTTTCAACATTTTTCTCAGACGGCAATGTGAACATTGTATCTAAAAGAGCACTTTCTATAACAGCACGCAAACCTCTTGCACCTGTTTTTCTTTCAAGAGCTATCTTTGCAATTTCTTTTATTGCATCTTTTTCAAACTCAAGCTCTATATTATCCATAGATAAAAGCTCTTTATATTGTTTAATTAATGCATTCTTTGGTTCTTCTAAAATTCTAATTAGAGAATTTTCATTTAAACTTTCTAAAGTTACAATCATAGGTATTCTACCAACAAATTCGGGTATCAAACCATACTTAAGTAAATCTTCAGGTCTTAAATTCTTAATAATTTCAGAAAAATCATCAAGTTTATCCGTTTTAACATCTGCGCCAAACCCCATTGATTTTTTCTCTAGTCTGGCTTTTAAAATTGACTCTATACCTTGAAAAGCTCCCCCTACAATAAATAAAATATTTGTAGTATCAACTTGTATATATTGTTGATCAGGATGTTTTCTTCCTCCTTTTGGAGGAACATTTGCAACAGTTCCTTCTATTATTTTTAAAAGTGATTGTTGAACACCCTCTCCACTAACATCTCTAGTTATTGAAGGGTTTTCACTTTTCCTCGTAATTTTATCAATTTCATCAATATATATTATTCCTTTTTCTGCTCTTTCTATGTCATAGTCAGCTGCCTGAACTAATTTCAAAATTATATTCTCAACATCCTCTCCAACATATCCTGCTTCAGTTAAAGTAGTTGCATCTGCAATTGCGAAAGGAACATCTAAAACTTTAGCAAGTGTTTGAGCTAAAAGCGTCTTTCCGCTTCCCGTAGGTCCTACAAGAAGAATATTAGACTTTTGAATTTCAACTTCACTTTCAACATCTCTATTAATTCTTTTATAGTGATTATAAACAGCAACACTTAGAGCTTTTTTTGCATTGTCTTGTTGAATAATATACTCATCTAAAATATTCTTAATTTCTACTGGAGTTGGTAATTTTTCTAAGCTTTCTTTTTTCTTAGTTCTTTCTTGGTATTCAATCATGGAATGACAAATTTCAATACATTCATTGCAGATATTTGCATTAATTCCACTGACTATTTGATCTACTTCTTCTACCTCTTTTCCACAAAAAGAACATCTAGTTTTCTTTTTTTCCAAAATTAACTCCTTAATTTTCTATTACTTCATCGATTATTCCATATTCTTTTGCTTCATAAGCACTCATATAGAAATCTCTATCTGTGTCTTTTTCAATTTTTTTAAGAGATTGACCTGTTCTCTTTGCTAAAATTTGATTAAGAGTTGCTCTAACTTGTAAAATCTTTTGTGCTTGAATTTTAATGTCTTCAGCTTGACCTTGAGCTCCTCCTAAAGGTTGGTGAATCATAATATCTGCATTAGGCAAAGCAAATCTCTTTCCTTTTGCACCTGATGTCAATAAAAATGCCCCCATACTTGCAGCACGTCCAATACAAATAGTACTTACATCAGGTTTTATATATTGAATTGTATCATAAATTGCAAGTCCAGCGCTAACTGAACCGCCTGGACTATTTATATAAATTTGAATATCTTTTTTAGGATCTTCTGATTCTAAAAATAGAAGTTGAGCAACAATCAAATCAGCCATTTGATCATTCACTTCTCCACTTAAAAATATAATTCTTTCCTTTAAAAGTCTTGAATAAATATCATAAGACCTTTCTCCTCTATTAGTTTGTTCAACTACCATAGGTATAAGTGCCATAATTACCTCCTAATAAAAAATATAGCTTAGCAAAATGCAAGCTATATTTTAACTAATTATTCCTCAACAGTTTCTTTTTTAGGTTCTTGGAATTTAACAAGACTTACCAAATGATCAACCGCTTTTCTTCTAATTAAACTTGCAGTAATGCCTTCCAGACCTTCTCCTGATTTCAATTCCTTCTTAAATTCTTCAAAATCTTTAACTTTCATATTCTTTCCGAATTCATCGATTTCTTTATCAATTTCTTCTTCAGATACTTCAATATTTTCTAATTTTGCAAAAGCATCGATAACAAGTTCAGCATTAGCTCTCTTAGTAGCTTCTGGTCTTAATTGTTCTCTAACAGCTTCTTCAGTAGTATTTAACATTTTGAAATAATTATCCAAGTCCATATTGTATTGTCTAATTCTACCAGCAAAATCTCTAAAAGCTTTATCAACTTCTTCAGCAACCATTGATTCTGGAGCTTCTACATTTGAACTTTCAATAAGAGCATCAATTGCATTATTTTGTTTTTGAACCAAAGCATTTCTTTCTGCAGATTCAACAAGATTCTTTTTAATATCTGCTCTATATTCTTCCAGTGTATCAAACTCAGAAACATCTTGCGCGAATTCATCATCTAATTCAGGAAGTTGTTTTTCTTTAATAGAATTTATTTTTACTTTGAAAAGAGCTTCTTTTCCTTTTAACTCTTCTGAATGATATTCTTCAGGGAAAATAACATTAACATCAACATTATCTCCTATATTTTTCCCAATTAATTGTTCTTCAAAACCTGGAATAAAAGTATGTGAGCCAACAACTAAATCATAATTTTCAGATTTACCTCCATCAAATGGAACTCCTTCAACACTACCTTCAAAGTCAATATTAACAGTATCCATATCTTTTACAGGTCTATCTTCAATTGAAACTATTCTTGCATTGTTTTCACGTTCTTTATTTACCCTTTCATCAACCATTTCATCAGTTACTTCAAACTTAACATCATCAGCAACTAAATTTTTATAGTCTCCTAACTCAGGAACTGGTTTTAATTCTTGTTCAAATTTTATTACTATAGCTTTATTTTTATCAAATTCTTCAATATCAATTTTTGGCATCCCACAGATGTCTTTACCAATTTCTAATTCTTTAACAGCTTCTTCAAATAAATCAGGTAATAATTCATTTACAGCATCTTCAAAGAAAATACCTTCTCCATAATTTAATTCAATGATTTTTCTTGGAGCTTTACCCTTTCTGAAACCTGGAATGTTAAATCTTGATTTCATTTTGTTATAAACTTTATTAATTGAAGCTTGGAATGCTTCTGGACTAATTTCTGATGTAAAAACTATTTTCTTGTCATCTCTTGATACTAATTTAGTATTCATTTAATTTCCTCCTAACAACTCTATAAAAATTATATTATTTTCTATTTACATACCTAAGAATTATAACACAAAAAAACATATAATTCAATACATATTAACAAATTTAAGATACATTTTTAATAGTATATTACACAATTTAACCTTCAAAAATATAACTTGTCATAGAAACAGATCCCAAATCACAGCCTTCATTAAATATTTCAACTTTTTTATAGTCATATGCACATCCCAAAGCTATTAGTAAAGGATAAAAATGTTCAGGTGTTGGTACTGAATGATGGTAATCAAAACTACTATTATTATAATTTATTACTGATTCAATATTCTTATTTATGATACTATCCTTAATATAATTATCAAATTTATTAGCCCAATTAAATCCACCTTTTTTATCAAAATCAATTAATTGTAAATTATGAACTATATTCCCACTAGCAATAACTAAAATATCCTCATTTAATAATCTTTTTAACTTTTTTCCAAACTCATACTGCTCTTTAGGACTTTTATTTTTATCAACACTTAACATAACTACAGGAATTTCAGCATTGGGATAAGTTTTACATAAAATACTCCATATTCCATGATCTATCCCCCATGAATTATCCTCTTTAATTGCAAGTTCAAATATTAGTTTTTTTGCAAACTCCACATTATTTTTTGGCTCATATTTAATTTCGTAAAGCTCCTTAGGAAACCCATACATATCATAGATTTGTTCATTATATTCTAATGTTCTAACAAATTGTCCGTTAGTATACCAATGAGCTGAAATTGCAAGAATCATTTTCGGAGTTTTTAATTTTTTTCTTATCGATACCCAATTATCACTAAATACATTTTTACTAATAGCATTCATTGGAGAACCATGTCCAACAAAAATCACATTATACACCTAAATCACCTCGATTAATTATACCCTATTTAGTTTTTAAAACTAACTATTATATTCATCAAAGCACCTAATTTATGATTTTTTCTATTGTATAAAAATGATATTAAATTTTGTTTATTAAATATTTTATTTACAATAAAAAAGTTGCACTATATAGAGCAACTTGTTTAGTTCTATTTATCTAAATTTAAATCATTCCATTTTGAAAAACTAGTAGTATTAGAGAATTTTGTCACTTCATTATTCCCAATATATTCTAAAGTCCAAAAAACATTCTTTAAATAAAATGTATCTTTGTCAAAAACTGCTTCAAATGTTATAGTAACATCATTTTCAGAAATTTTTTTCAAATCCAACTTATATTCAGCTTTCAATATGTTAATAATTTTTGATTTATTCTTATCATCATTATTTATTTTTAAATGATACTCATCATTAACTTCTTCAAATTTTATATCATTTTCAGTAAAGGAATAAATACCATCTAATAATCTAAAATAATCTGGAAATACATTATAATTGCTATTATTAGTTTCAGATTTTTTATCTACTCCATTTACCTTTTTAGTCATAATTGCTGTTCTGTTTTCATCACCAACAAACTCTGCATCATAATTATTTTGTTCAATATTTGAGGTCCCTGAGTACCTAACAATCACTTTTCCTTTGGTAATTTTCTTAGAATCCTTATCATTAATCAATTCTCCTTTTAGAATTTGTTTTGTTGTTTTTCCATTTTGTTCAGTTATAATTTCATTAAGTAATAAAAAAGATTCAATATTATTGTTAGCATTTTTAGATTTTTCAAACAATTCGTTAACACCAACCTTATTAGAACAACCTGAAAAAGTTATAATTACTAACAACACTCCTAATATAAATATTTTTTTATTTTTAAACATTTTTAATCCTCCAAAAAATAAATCTACGTATATTATATCATATTTTTAAATATATAAAAAATGTTACTTTGCTATAGTAACATTTTTGTATTAAATCTATTTATTTTCTAATTTTACATTGTTCCATTCAGAATATTTTAAAGATTCTTCTATTTTAAAAGCTCCTTTATCTCCACCATATTCTAAAGTCCAAACTACACTTTTTAGATAAAAAGTTTTCTTATCAAAAACCACTTCAAATTTCACATCAACCTCAAAATCATTAACAGATAATTTCAATCCATACTGTGATTTTAAAACATCAATAATCTTTAAATTTTTATTTTCGGTTTTTAATTTTAAATGATATTCATCATTTTCTTCTTCTAGTGTCAAATCTTTTTCTTTAAGAGTATAAATTGCATCCAACAATTTATAATAGTCAGGACTAACAATGTAATTAGTATTTTCTTTTTTTGTTTCTTTAGTTTGTCCGTTTTCTTTGAAAGTAGTTATTGTTGTCTTTTTTGCATCTCCAACAAATACTACATCATTATCTACTTCTCCTTCTTCTCTTTTTCCTGTATATTTTATACTTCCTTTTCCTTTAATAATTTTTCTAGTATTAGCATTATATTGTAATTCAGCATGAATAAGTTGAGTTTTAATGTTGCCTTTAGTCTCATTTTTACTTTCACTATCCATTATATATGACTGAAGTTTATCATTTGCCTCTTTTGATTTCTCAAAAAGATCTCTTACTTGCATCTTGTTAGAACAACCTGTAAAAACAAATACAGACAATAATAGGGTTATAATAAAAAATCTTTTCGTTTTAAACATTTCCTATCACCTCGACTTTATATTTTTTTTAATTATATCATATATATCTTATTTTAAAAAATTTATTAAATAAAATTTCAAATCAGTAATTTAAATATTTATAGTTAATATTCTAATAAAGAAAAATATTTATAATAAATTAATATATAAAAAAGGAATGTAATATATCAATTGTAAATCACATTCCCTTAAAATTGTTTATTTGTCAATAATAAGCTAATTTTTTAAATTTAAAACTATTTTGTTCCAAATAGTCTATCTCCTGCATCTCCAAGTCCTGGAATAATATAGCTATGTTCATTTAGTCTCTCATCTAACGCAGCTACAAAAATATCTACATCAGGATGATTTCTTTGAACGGCTTCAACTCCTTCAGGAGCAGCTATTATACAAACCAATTTAATATTTTTACAACCCTTTTGTTTTAAAAGTTTTATAGCATCAGATGCAGAACCTCCAGTAGCAAGCATTGGATCTAGAACTAAAAAGTCTCTTTCTTCAGCATCTACCGGTAATTTACAATAATATTCAACTGGTTGTAAAGTTTCAGGATCACGATATAAACCAATATGACCAACTTTTGCAGCAGGAAGAATATTTAACATTCCTTCAACCATTCCAAGGCCAGCCCTTAAAATAGGAACTACTCCTAACTTTTTCCCAGACAATCTTTTTACCTTAGTCTTTTGTAAAGGTGTTTCAATTTCTACTTCATCTGTTTTTAAATCTCTTGTAACTTCATAAGCCATAAGCATTGAAATTTCATTTACCAAAGCTCTAAAATCTTTTCCACCAGTCTTTTTATCTCTTAAATATCCTAGTTTATGAGAAATAACCGGATGATCGAATACTGTTAATTTTGACATATTATTACCTCCTATAATTATGCAAAAATTTTTCATTTTATTAAATTAATTTTTAATATTATACAAAATTTTTTTAGATTAGTAAAGTCTACTAATTATATCGATAAATTATTTATACTATTTTCCTACAAAAAAATATTATAAAATTATTGAATTCTTTCCTTTTTTATGTTATACTATTCGAGTAATTGAATTTGCCGGCGTGTCGGAACTGGCAGACGAGACAGACTCAAAATCTGTTATCCGCAAGGGTGTGTGGGTTCGAGTCCCACCGCCGGCACCATTTTAAAACTAACTTATCGTTAGTTTTTTTTATTGTGAAACAACAAGGTTCCCGGGAACCCACCCGATGCGAAGCATCGTGGAAGGGTGGGGTTCTTATTGCAAAAAAGGTATGAATCAACATACCTTTTTTCTTTATTTTACATTATTCATTTTTTCTCTACATAATTTTTCAATTAAATCTAATTTATTTATACTTTCTTGTTCTGTTTTTCCTATTGTATAAATATATAATTTAATCTTAGGTTCTGTTCCAGATGGTCTTAATGCATACCAAGATCCATCATTTAAATAATACTTTAGACAATTTTGTTTTGGAAAATCTAAATATCCATCTTTAAAATCAATGACTTCTTTTAAAGAAATATCTCCCATTTCTTTAATAGGATTTTCTCTAAAATCTTCCATCATTCTTCCAATTCTTTGTTGTCCTTCAATTCCTTCAAGTTCTAGAGAAATTTGTCTTTCATTATAATATCCGAATTCTTCATATATATCTTTTAAAACGTCTAATAAACTCTTTCCTTGTTTTTTATAGTATGCAGCCATTTCTACAACCATCATTGAAGCTCCAACAGCATCTTTATCTCTTACGAATGTTCCGTAGCAAAAACCTATACTTTCTTCATATCCAAAAACATAATTTTTTTCTTTAGTTATATCATATTCATTTGTCTTCCCACAAATATTTTTAAAACCTGTTAATGTTTCTACAGTTTCTATTCCATATTTTTTAGCTATTACCCTAGATAAATCTCCTGTTACAATAGATTTTACTAAAACAGGATTTTCAGGTAAATTATTAAGTGCATGTCTTTGTGAGAAAATGTAATATGACAATAATGCTCCTATTCTGTTACCATTTAAAAAAACATATTCTCCATTTTTATCTCTAACTTCAAGAGCAACTCTATCACAATCAGGATCAGTTGCAATTAAAATATCAGCTCCAACTTCTTTACCTAATTTTTCAGAATAAAGAAAAGCTTTAGGAACTTCCGGATTAGGATATCCAACAGTTGTAAATTCAGGATCAGGCAATTCTTGTTCTTTTACAACGAAGATATTTTTAAAACCTCTTCTTTTTAAAACTTCTCTAACCGGTAAATTACCAACACCGTTTAAAGGAGTATAAACTACTTTAATGCCTTTATCTATATTTTCATCATTAATAGTTAAATTTAAAACTTCTTTTTTATAATCTTCCTCTACTGAATCATCAATATATTTAGCAATTCCGCTCTTTAGAGCATCCTCAAAAGGAATTTGCTTAACATCTTCAAACTTTTTAATTCTATCCATATGAGCTGAAATTTGGTTGGCAATATCATCAAGAATTTGAGAACCTTCTTTCCAATATGCTTTATATCCATTATATGCTTGTGGGTTGTGACTAGCAGTAACCATTACACCAGCTATACAGTTTAATTTTCTAATCGCATAAGAACACATTGGTGTTGGTCTAATTCCCTTATAAATATATGATTTAATTCCATTTCCTGCCATTATTGAACAAGTAAGTTCTGCAAATTCTTTTGAACCATATCTGACATCATAACTAATTGCAACACCTCTTTCAATGGCTTCTTGACCATAATCAATTATTGTATTTGCAAGTGCCTGTGCAGCCTTTGATACCATATATTTGTTCATTCTATTTGTTCCAGCACCAAGTTTTCCACGAAGACCTGCAGTACCAAATTCTAAAACTTTATAAAATCTATCTTTAATTTCTTCATCATTATCTTTTATTGAAAGTAAATCTTTTCTAGTTTCATCATCAAAAAACTCATTATTTAACCATTCTTCATAAACTTTTTTATAATCTATCATAAAGTCCTCCTTAAATTACATTCTATTATATTTTACATCAAAAGGTATTTTATTTCAACAGTTCAAACTAAAGCAAAATTTTAAATAGGTGTTTGTAAATAAAAAATTATGGTATAATTAACTAGTATGATTAAAAAATAATAAGAGGTGATTAAATGAGATTTGTTTCTTGGAATGTAAATGGGCTTAGAGCTTGCATAAAAAAAGGATTTTTAGATTATTTTAATGAAATTAATGCTGACTTTTTCTGCTTACAAGAAATTAAAATGAGTGAAGGTCAACTTGATCTTGAACTTGAAGGATATGAAACTTATTACAATTATGCACAAAGAAAAGGATATAGTGGAACGGCTATTTTTACAAAATATACACCTTTAAGTGTAAAATATGGAATGGGAATTGAAGAACATGATAATGAAGGAAGACTTATAACTTTAGAGTATGAAGATTTCTTTTTAGTAACATGTTATACACCCAACTCCAAACAAGAACTTTTAAGACTTGACTACAGAATGGTATGGGAAGATGCTTTTAGAAATTATTTACTTGAATTAAATAAAACTAAATCCGTAATAGTTTGTGGAGATTTAAATGTCGCTCATAAAGAAACCGACCTAAAAAATCCAAAGACTAATAGAAAAAATGCAGGATTTACTGATCAAGAAAGAGAAAAGATGTCTATACTTTTAGATAGTGGGTTTACAGATACTTTCAGATATTTCTATCCAGACAAGGAAAATGAATACAGTTGGTGGAGTTATTTTGGAAAATCAAGAGAAAGAAATACTGGCTGGAGAATTGACTATTTCCTAACTTCAAAAGACATGGACGATAGACTTGTTGATGCACAAATTCATCAAAATATTTTAGGTAGTGACCATTGCCCTGTTTACTTAGAAATTAAATAAAATATTTTATTCTTTAAAAAATGCACCTTGAATATGTAGGTGCATTTTTTATTGTAAAACAACAAGGTTCTCGGGAACCCACCCGATGCAAAGCATCTTGGAAGGGTGGGGTTCTTATATAAAAAAGAGACTATAAGTTTTATAGTCTCTGTATATTTTGAAGTTTATAAACTATCTACAACTTTTTTAAGTCTATTTAATCCATCAGTTAACATTTCTCTGTTACAAGCTATGTTCATTCTAAAGAAAAGTCTTGCGTTTTCTCCATAATTTATTCCTGAATTAAGTAATAATTTTCCTTCATTTATCAACTTTTGATGTAACTCATCATGGTCAATATCAAAAGCTCTAAGATCTAACCATAATAAGAAACTTGCTTCCGGTCTTTTTACTTTTACCTTTGGTATTTCTCTATTTATGAAGTCTATTGCAAAGTCAATATTATCTTCAATATAACTCATACATTCTTCAAACCATTCTTTACCATAAGTATAAGCAGCGACAAAACCAACTGCTGCAAAACTTGCCATATGGAAAATTCCATACCCTACAAGTCCATTAATAAATCTATTTCTCAATTCTTCATTAGGAATTACAGCAACAGATTGAGCAAGACCTGCAATATTAAAAGTTTTACTTGGAGCAGTTAAAGTAACAGTGTTATATAAAAAGTCTTCATTAAGAGAGGCAATTGGAATATGTTTATAATCCTTAAGTATTAAATCACCATGAATCTCATCAGAAATCATTAATACATTATGTTTCCTACAAATTCTTCCATATGTTTCTAATTCTTCTTTTGTCCATACTCTTCCAACAGGATTATGAGGACTACATAATACACTTAGTTTAACGTTATTATCAACGATTTTCTTTTCAAAATCTTCAAAATCCATAACATATTTGTCTTCTAACTCAATTAATGGACTTTCGACAACAACTCTATTGTTTAAAGTTACTGCATTAAAGAAAGGTGGATAAACTGGTGTATTTATAATTACAGCATCTCCCTCTTTAGTATTGTGCAAAATAGTATTTGCTATTCCAGGTACTACTCCTGGAACAGGAACAATCCATTCTTTCTTAATATCCCAATTGTTTTTTTCCTTTTGCCATTTGATAAATGATGAAAAAAACTTTTCACAAGGACAGTCATATCCTATTACTCCATTTGATATTGGCTCTTTTAATGCTTCTAAAATTTCATCACAACATTTAAATTCCATATCAGCTATAGACATTGATAAAATTGAATGATCATTCTTCGGTGCACCAGCAGAAATCATATTATTCCATTTTTCAGCATGTGAATTTTTTCTGTCTACATATTCATTAAAATCATAACATCTTCCCATAATAACATCTCCTATATTTAATTAATTTATATTAATTTTTTAATTTCTTCAACTCTGTCCAATTTTTCCCAAGGTAAGTCTAAATCATTTCGTCCAAAATGACCATAAGCGGCGATTTGACGATATATTGGTCTTCTTAAATCTAGAATATCAATAATTGCAGCTGGTCTTAAATCAAATACTTTATTAATTATTTCAATAATTTTGTCATCTGAAATTTTTCCAGTTCCAAAAGTATCTACATAAATAGAAAGTGGCTTAGCTACCCCAATAGCATAAGAAATTCCTATTTCTAATTTTTCACAGATTCCACTAGCTACAATATTTTTTGCAATATATCTTGCCATATATGTCGCTGATCTATCAACTTTAGTTGGATCTTTACCAGAAAAAGCTCCCCCACCATGTCTTCCAAATCCACCATAAGTATCCACTATTAATTTTCTTCCTGTCAATCCAGAATCTCCCATAGGTCCCCCAATTTCAAATCTACCTGTAGGATTTACATAAATCTTAGTATTTTCATCAATTAAATAATCCGGAATAACCTCGTCAATGACAAATTCTTTAATATCTTTTTGAATTTGTTCTAACTTAACTGAAGGACTATGTTGAGTAGAAACAACTATTGCCTCTATTCTTGAAGGAACTCCATCTATATACTCAACAGTAACCTGACTTTTACCATCAGGTCTTAAATATCCTAATATATCATTTTTTCTAACATAAGATAATCTTTTTGACAATTTATGAGCTAAAGTAATTGGTAATGGCATAAATTCATCTGTTTCTGTACATGCATAACCAAACATCATTCCTTGATCTCCAGCTCCGACAGAATTATACTTATCTTCATTGCCATTCTTATATTCTAATGCACTGTCAACTCCTAATGCTATATCTCTTGATTGTTCGTTTATACTTGTTATAACCGAACATGTTGAAGCATCAAATCCAAACTTAGCTCTAGTATATCCAATTTCTTTTAAAACATTTCTAACTATACTCTGTATATCAACATATTGAGAAGTTGTAATTTCACCAACAACCATTACAATTCCAGTTGTTGTTAAAGTTTCACAAGCTACTCTTGCAATTGGATCAACTTTTAAAATTTCATCTAAAATCGCATCAGAAACTTGATCACAAATTTTATCTGGATGACCTTCAGTTACTGATTCAGATGTAAATAAAACTTTTTTCATCTTTTCCTCCTTATATTTTCTCAAGTAGTACCACCACCTGAGCAGAAATACCTTCTTCTCTACCTTCAAAACCCAAATGTTCTGTTGTAGTGGCTTTTATACTTATATTTTCTATATCTGTTTCTAAAACATTAGCAATATTTTTTCTCATTTGTAAAATATATCCTGCTAATTTAGGCTTTTGTGCAGATATTACACTATCTACATTTCCAATTTTGTATCCTTTTTCTTTCATAAGGCTAACTACTTCTTTAGTCATAATCAAAGAACTAATATCCTTATATTTTGGATCATTATCAGGAAATAACTTTCCAATATCTCCTAAACATAATGCCCCAATAATTGCATCATTTATAGCATGAACTAAAACATCTGCATCACTATGTCCTAAAAGACCTTTTTCATGATCTATTTTAACACCGCCAATTATTAAATCTCTATCAACAACTAATTCATGAACATCAAAACCTATTCCTATTCTCATATTAAATGCCTCTTTCTAATAATAATCTTGCATGATAAATATCTTCTATTGTTGTAATTTTTATATTTGAATAATCTCCTTCAACAAGTTTAACTCTAACATTCAATTTTTCAACCACAGAAGAATCATCCGTAACAAAATTATTGTCCTCAAAAAATTTTTTATATCCGTCTATAATGACTTTTTTGTCAAAAGCTTGAGGTGTCTGAATATTGTACAATGACCTTCTATCAGGAGTAGATACAACCTCTAGATTAGAAGAAACAATTTTAATTGTATCTTTTGCTTTAACACCTGTTATTACAGCTTTATAATTATCAAGTTCACTAATAACATTTAAAATATTTTCTTTACTAACTAAAGGTCTCGCTCCATCATGACAAATCACAAAATTTGACTTATCACAAACATTTAATAGACCATTAAAAGTAGACTCTTCTCTTGAAGAGCCTCCTTCAACAATTTTTATATTTAAAGGAAATCTTTTAATAATATTATTTATACTGTCAAAAAATTCTTTCTTTGTTACTAAAATAATCTCAAATATTTCAGGTATATCAATAAAAGCACTTATTGTTCTTTCAATAACAGAATTCCCACATAAGTCTAAAAAAATTTTATTTTCTTTAGTTCCCATTCTGTGAGAAGAACCAGCAGCAACAATTACAACAGAAATCTGTTTATGCATAATTTCACCTCATCTTATATTGTATCATATTTAAAATTTATTTTCTATATTTTATATTAAAATTTATGAAGTAATTAAAAGTTAAAATAATCAAATCTTAAAAATTTATACTAATAAATACAAAAGCGATGAGTACTCATCGCTTTAAAAACTATTTTACAAGTTCATATTTATATTGTTTAACACCTTGTGCATTACTTACATTAGTATAACCTAATTTTTTTAATTTTTCTAATGCTTGTCCACTTCTATTTCCAGTATTACAATAAACAATAATTTTTGCATCCTTTTTAGCAACTTTTGATTCAATATCTTTTTCGATTGTTTCTAAAGGAATATTTATAGCATCTTTAATATGTCCAGCATTATATTGATCAGCTACTCTTACGTCAATTACTGTCGCTCCATTCTTTTGTTCTTCCAAAAGAGTTTCACCTTTCATCATATCTGATGATTTTTTATCATCTTTCTTTTCAGTTTGATTTTCAGTTTTTTTATCATTTGCTTTATTGTCACTTTTTGATCCACAACCAACTAAAGTTGTAGCAGTAACTAATGATAAAAGTAACATTTTTGATAGTTTTTTCATTAATTTACCTCCAAAATTTTAATCAATAAAATCATACCATATATCCTAAATAAAGTAAAATAGTTTTTTCTTATTAATATATATTATTAATTAATTATTTCTATACAACTATTTTTTTTATGTTATTGCTGATATTTTTCCAACTAAATTGAGTCATTTTTGATGAAAAATCTTGTTCATAGTCATTATTATACAAATTCTTTATTTGATTCTCCAATGCTATACTAAGTCTTAAAATATAATTATCGACTTCACTTTCAATTACTTTATCAGTATCATATAAAGTAGGCATTTTTACAAATTCAATATTTTTTGACTTAGTAATATCTTCTCCTACAAAGTTAATGAAATTTTCTAGTTCATTCATCACAACTTTTAGTCCACAAGCCATTGCCTCTATTGTAACAAGTGATAGTCCTTCATAAAGAGATGGCATAACAAAAATATCGCAGGATCTAAATAAATCACCTATCTCATTCATATTCATATATCCATACAGTTTAACTTTATCAGCCAGCTTTTTTGAGTAATTAATGATTTCGTCATACTCTTCTCCAGTACCACTTCCCGCTAAAATTAATTCAACATTGTATTTATCTTTTACCATTTCAAAAGCTTTAAGAAGATATATAATTCCTTTAGCTCTACTAAATTTTCCTGCATATATTAGTCTTATTTTAGCATCCTTAGAATAAGTTTTATTATAATCTTTATAATAAAAATCTAAATCATATCCCCCACCAATAACATAAACTTTATCTTTATTATAATTAAATACATTAATAATTTCTTCTTTTTGCTTTCCTGACAAACAAAAAATTCCATTAAGTTTGGGAATATTGTCACAAATAAATTTTTTATGTATATCATTTTTATAAAGTTGTCTTAAATCAGTTCCATGACAAAATGCAAAAACTTTACATTTTAAATCAAGACTTGCAACAATTGATGTCATAATATATAGATGATTTGTAAAAATAATATCTGGTTCGAAGTTTTCAACAATATTCAATATTTTACTAGTAAAAACATTTATATATCTTTCCAAGTTCTCTCCAGTTAAATTTGAAAACAAAAAAGATTCATAAGGCATTACATCACTCATTCCAACTACTGGAAATGGTAATTCATCACTTTTAAATTTTACTATTTCAAAATCATCAAAGTTAACTTCTACAATATCATCCTCATTCATAGCACACAAAACTTTTTGAGTAAAATTCATAGCTTTGAAGTTTTTATATACCTCTGATAAGTAAATTCCACTACCTGTTTTTGAGGGATATTGACTAATTAAATGTAAAATTTTCAAATTTATAACTCTCCTTATAATACAACTTTATAATCCAAAAAAATGGATTTTAACGTCTTTTTGATATTATATCATATCAATAAATAAATGTAAAAAAAAAGCTCCACACGGAGCAAATATAGTGTGTTGGATCCATACACGCTATATTTACGCTTGTGTTGAAGCATCATGTAATTTTTTACTTAATTTACTTACTTTTCTAGAAGCAGCATTTTTATGAAAAACACTGTGTTCAGTAGCTTGTTTAAGTCTTTTATCAATTGTTCTTAACAATTCATTAGCTAATTCAAAATTATTTTCTTCTATTGCTAATTCAAATTTTTTAATATAAGTCTTTATTTCAGATTTTCTACTTTTATTTTTAAGAGTTTGTTTTTTTGTAACATCAATTCTCTTAATTGCTGATTTTATATTTGCCATTTTATTCACCTCCTCAAAAATAACATTAATATTATACTATAAGCCAATAATTTTTTCAAGTCCTATTTTTAAATAATTGAGTTAACTTTGGATTGTATATTTAAAAACAACTGAGATTAATAATCTCAGTTGTTTTTTACATAAAGTCAAATAAACTTACTTGATTTGTTTGCTGTAAATCATTTAAAACGCCATGTTCTTTTAATGATTCTAAAGCATTTTTATTTATTTTTGTTCTTTCTTGAAAATCTTCAATTGATATAAATGGTAATTTTCTAACTTCTTCATATATAGATGTTGAGTTGACATCACTTACAAAATCTAAAGCCCTAAAAGGTGGTAAAATTTTACCTTTCCCATCAATTAAGAACCTTGAAGAATCAGATTTTTCCAAATCCACTTTACTAGCAACAATTCCTCTAAGATACATTTCTTCAGCAACTTCAAGTATATCATATACATCTTGTTCCTTTTGAGATGCAGACTTTCCTAATTCTTTTATTTCTTTCATTTTACTCTGAATTGCTGTAAGACCTTTAAAAATCAAGTTGCCCGGGTAATTATCAATTTTAGTGGTAAAATATGTGGCATAAAAAGCTTCAGGATAATGAACCTTAAAATATGCAATTCTATAACTCATCATTACATAAGCAACAGCATGAGCTTTCGGGAATAGATATTTAATCTTTTTACAAGAGTCAATATACCATTCTGGTATTCCATTTTCTCTCATATATGATTCAGTTTCCTCATCAAGTCCTCTACCTTTTCTAACAGTTTCCATTATTTTAAATGAACGTTTATTTTCAAGTCCTTTAAAAATCAAAAATGTCATTATATCATCTCTAGTACAAATCGTTTCATTTAAAGGTATTCCTTTTTTAATAAGATCTTGTGCATTTCCAAGCCATACATCAGTTCCGTGAGATAGACCTGAAATTCTAATAAGTTCAGTTAAAGTTTTTGGCCTTGTATCAAGTAGCATCTGTCTTACAAAGTTTGTCCCATATTCAGGTATCCCTAAAGTACCAACACCATCTTTATATTTATCATCCATAAATTTTAAACTATCTGTTGAATAAAATATATTTAAAGTTTCCTTATCATCCATAGGAATATTTAAAGGATCAACACCAGTTAAATCTCCAAGATGTTTTATTATAGTAGGAACATCGTGTCCAAGTAAATCTAATTTTAAAATTCTTCCGCTTATAGACTTATAACTAAAATGTGTAGTTTTTGTTTCAGAAGATGGATCATCTGCAGGATATTGAATTGGAGTAAAATCATAAATTTCTTTATTGTGTGGAACAATCATAACCCCACCCGGATGTTGACCACTTGTTCTTTTTACACCAACTATCTTTCTAACATATCTTCTAATATTACCAGCTGTAAGAGTCAGCTCATTTTCTTCAATATACTTTTTTACATACCCAAATGCAGTTTTGTCAGAAACTGTCCCAATAGTTCCAGCTCTATACACTTTATCTGATCCAAATAGTTCTTCAGTATATTTATGACAAGTAGATTGATATTCTCCTGCAAAATTTAAGTCAATATCAGGCTCTTTATCTCCATCAAATCCCAAAAATACTTCAAAAGGAATGTCATGTCCTTCCTTAATCATATTTATTTTACAATCTGGACATTCTTTATCTGGCATATCCACTCCAGATTGTCCGCTATATTCTGAATGAAATTCTGAACGTTTACATTTTGGACAAATATAATGCGGAATTAATGGATTAACTTCAGTTATCCCTGACATTGTTGCAGCAAAGGAAGAACCTACTGACCCTCTCGAGCCTACCAAGTATCCATCATCATTTGACCTCCAAACAAGTTTTTGAGCAATTATATATAGTACTGCATATCCATTTTTAATAATTGATCCTAATTCTCTTTCAAGCCTATCTTCAACGATTTTTGGTAAATTTTCACCATAAATAGATTTAGCTTTGTCATAACATATTTTTCTTAATTCTTCATCAGCACCCTCTATAAAAGGTGGAAATGTTCCATTAGGAATAGGTAAAATTTCATCAAGCATGTCTTTAAAAATATTAGTATTCTTTACTACAACTTCATATGCTTCATTTTCTCCTAAATATGAAAATTCATCAAGCATCTCAGCTGTAGTTCTATAATAGAAAGAACCTTCTTTTTCAAGATTTTTCTTTCCTTGCCCATATAGAATAATATTTCTAAAAACATAGTCATTCTTATCAAGATATTTAACATTTCCAGTTGCAACAACTAATTTATCTAATTTTTTTCCAAGCTTATAAATCTTTTTATTTACTTCTTTCAAATCATCTATACTTAAAACTTTACCTCTAAAAAACAAATGTTTTAAATTAGATATAGGTTGAATTTCAAAAAAATCATAAAATTTTGCAATTTCTAAAATTTCTTCTTCACTTTTTTCTTCAATAAAAGCTCTAAAAAGTTCTCCATCCCAATTTCCTGAACCTATTAAAAGACCTTCTCTATATTCCTTTAACCTTGATTTAGGAAAACCTGCAACTCTTCTAAAATACTTCATTAATCCTTCTGAAACCATCTTATAAAATCCACTTAAGGCTTCCATTTTTTTTACATATATAGTTGAATCATATGAAATATTTTTTGCAACAGGCCATTTTGTTTCAATATTATTTATATTTTCATCAAAAACTTTTCCATCTTTTTCAATTATCTTTATAAGTTCTAAAAGAATTCCTGAACAAGCTTCTGCATCGAAACTTGCTCTATGATGATTTAATAATTTTACTCCTAACTCCTTACATAAAGTATTGAGTTTATGATTTTTTAAATTTGGTAATACGGCTCTTGCAAATCCCATTGTATCTATAAAGGTAGGATCAAATTCAAGGTTCAATCTCTTACAATTAGTTTTTATAAATGAAATATCGAATTCTGCATTATGTGCAACAAAAACTGCATTTTTAGAAAATTCTAAAAATTTTGGCATAATTTCACCAATTAAAGGCTTATCTGCTACCATTTCATTAGTAATACCAGTTATTTCTGTTATTTCTTTAGTTATTTCTTGCTCTGGATTTACTAACTCATTAAAATATTCAACTACTTTCCCGTTCTCAACACGAACTGCTCCTATTTCTGTAATATTATTTTTCAAATGAGAAAGACCAGTTGTTTCAATATCAAAAACTACAAAAGTATCAAAATTTACTCCATTTTTATAATTATATAGAATCCTCGGATTGTCTTCTAACAAATTTAATTCTAGACCATATAAAGCTTTTATATCTCCATTGCTAAACAAATCCATCATCTGTGGATATGCTTGAACGACTCCGATGTCAGTAACTCCAACAGCAGTATGTCCTAATTCCTGTAGTCTTGTCTTTAGTACTTCTAAATTCACACAACCATCAAGACCACTCATCTGTGAATTCAAATGCAATTCAACTCTTTTTTCAGGAGCATTATCTACATATATATGTCTTGGAGCTTCTTCCATTCCATCAATCATCATAGAAATTCCCTTTGCATATTGATCATATTCAACTCTACCTACTGCTGTTACATAAATTCCGTTAGGTATTGATTTAGAATTAATTTTTTTACTAAAAATTTCTAACTTCTTATCATCTAAAAAAAATTTACAACTCATAGCTGAAGTTTCGTCTTCAATGTCAAACAAAGCAAGTTTTTTTCCGTTTTTTAATTCTCGAATGTCTAAAGAATATACTCTTCCTTGAATCTTACAAAAACCACTATTTTGGTCTAAATCTGAAATTTCTAAAACCAGTTCTTTATCGGAAATTTTTTTCCCAATTTTAAATTCTTCTTCTGTTTCACTTTTTTCTTTAATAAATTTAACTTTCTCGATTTTATTACCTTTTTCTTTTTGAATTTCTTTTCTTTTACTTTCTAATTTACTTTCTAATTTTTCAGAACTTTTTTCTTCTCTTGTAAACAAACTATTTAGCATAATTATTTCAATATCATCATTATATTTTTCAGAAACAAATGCTTTTAAATCATTTAAAAATGAATTTGAAATTAGTTTAAATCTACAAACAGAATCCGATATATATATTTCTATATAATCTTCCAAGAAATTTATCCTATCATTATTAGTAAGTGAAAAACCATGATTTCCTAATAATTTTTGTACTTTATTTACAAATTCATCATAGTTTATATAATAGTAATAATCATAAGGACAATCTGATTTTGAAAAACTCTGAACTGAGATATTAATTTCTCTACCATTAAATAACTCATGTAATTCTTTATCTAAAACTACTAATTCTTCTATTCCAACTTCATCGGAGTTTGTAAGTAATCTAAAATCTATTTTTTCATCACCAAAAACAAACTCATCAATAATAAAATCATCTGATAAGCTATAATTTTTTCGTTGTGAAAAATAAAAACTTTTTAAACTCCTATACATATTATTCCTCCAATTTATTAATCTCATTAATTAATTCTTTAAGTAGATCTTTTTCATCTACTTTTTTAATGATTTGTCCTTTTTTAAAAATAAGACCTTTTCCATTTCCACCAGCAATTCCTAAATCAGCCTCTTTTGCCTCTCCAGGACCATTAACAGGACAACCCATTATTGCAATTTTCAAATTCTTTTTTATATGTTTTAACTCTTTTTCTGCCTGTTCAACAATATTAATCAAATCTATTCTAGTTCTTGAACAAGTAGGGCAAGAAATCAAATCAATTCCATCATTTAAAAGACCTAAAGAACGCAATATTTCCTTTCCAACTTTGACCTCTTCAACTGGATCTCCGGTTAAAGAAACTCTTATGGTATCACCAATTCCTTTTGCTAAAATAATACCAAGACCTACTGAAGATTTTATAGTTCCTCTAAAGCTAGGGCCAGCTTCAGTAATACCTAAATGTAAAGGATAATCACATAAACTACTTAAAAGTTCATATGATTCAACACAAATTGGAACATTACTTGATTTTATTGATATTTTAATTTGGTCAAAATTTAGTGATTCCAAAAATTCAACTTGATCTAAGGCACTATAAACTATAGATTCTTTATTAACTCCATGAAATTTATCTATAAACTTTTGATTTACAGATCCAGAATTAACTCCAACTCTTATTGGAATATTATGGTACTTACAACATTCCACAACTTCTTTAACTTTCTTTTTTCCACCAATATTTCCAGGATTAATTCTTAAGCAATCTGCTCCATTTTCAGCTGCCATTATTGCAAGTTTATAATCATATTGAATATCTGCAATAAAAGGTATAGTTGTTAATGACTTTATTTTTCTTATTGCTAAAGCATCGTCTAAATCATTAACTGCTGAACGGCTAATATTGCAACCTTCTTCTGCAAATTGATTAATCTGTCTTACAGTAGAATCTACATCTTTTGTAATTGTATTTGTCATTGATTGTATAGAAATAGGAGAACCGCCTCCAACAGGCACGTTCCCCACATAAATTTTCTTAGTTATTTTTCTTTCCATTAATTTGCTCCAAAAATTCCTAGTCTTATTACATCCTTAAATGATACAAATAAGATAAGACCCATTAAAAATATAAAACCTATTGTATGAATTAAACCTTCTTTTGATCTAGAGACTGGTCTTCCTAAAATTAATTCTATAAATAAGAAAACTAATCTTCCACCATCCAAAGCGGGTATTGGCAATAGGTTAATAAAACCTAAATTTACGCTTAGAAAAGCAGTAATATATAATAATGAATATATTCCATTACTTGCTGCACTACTAATTGCTCCAACCACTCCTATAGGTCCAGATAACTGTCCTACTCCTACCTTTCCAGTAAATAATTGTCTTAGAATATCAAACATTGTACCTATAAAATAAAAGAATGTATTAAAAGTTTCTCTAATAGAAACAAATAAATTTCTTTCTAGTTTTGATGTGACTCCCAAAACTTTTTCATTCGAATTTTCAAATTTTACTTTTATTTCTTTTTCTTGACCGTTTCTTATTACTTTTATAGTAGTTTCTTCTTTATCTAGTTTAGATAAGCTTGTTTGAATATCCTTCCAAGAATTTATTTTATTATCTCCAATATTTACAATTTTATCTCCTACTTCAATTCCATATTTTTGAGCTATTGAATTATCTTGTATACTTGCTATAGTTGTAGTTTGATGACCTCTAATTCCAAATAAAGCAAAAAGAATAACAAATGCTAAAATAAAATTAAAAAACGGTCCTGCAAAAATAGTTAAAATTCTCCCACCAATTGTTGCACCATTGAAATGTCCTCTCTGTGAAAAATCTATATCCTGTTCCTCTTCTTCTTCATCTTCACCTTCCATAGCACAAAAACCACCTAGCGGTAAAGCTCGAACTGAATACAATGTTTCACCCTTTTGTTTTCCAAAAATCTTAGGACCCATACCAACAGAAAATTCATTAACTTTTATCTTCGCCCTTTTTGCAAAAATAAAATGGCCAAACTCGTGAACAACGACTACAACCATAAACACCAAAAGTGCTATTATTATTTTTATAATCATTAAATACTACCTCCAAAAACATAAAAAACAATATAAACCAAAGGAGTTACAAAAATTATACTATCAAATCTATCTAAAAATCCACCATGTCCTTTGATAATATCACTAAAATCTTTTATTCCCATTTCTCTTTTTATTTTTGATGCAAACAAGTCTCCTAATTGTGCAACAATAGAAAGAAGTATTCCTGAACAAATTACAAAAATAATATTATAATTTAATACAAAGTAATTAAATAAAATTAAAAGTATAAGTGAACCAAAAATGCCACCTAAAGAACCTTCTACTGTCTTTTTTGGACTTATACTAGGATATAACTTATGTTTTCCAAAAACTATTCCAAAAAGATAAGCAAATGTATCAGTTCCCCACGAAATAAAAAATATAGCCCAAATAAGATTAGTTTCTCCAAGTCTCAAAAAAACCCCCATAGGAACTGAAATATATATAAAAGAGAATAACAATTTCCCAAAATTTTCAATATTAATTTTACTAAAAAATAAATAATAAATTGAAACAATAAGAAAATATAATGAAAACCAAGTCAATATTAAGTCTTTATTTGAAATACCTATAGAGTACACCATAGCTAAAGAAAACAATATACTAATACAACTAATTAATATATCATTTAACTTAAATGTCCTAAATAATTCAATTAAGCATAAAACTGTAATAGCCATAGTGTATCCCATAAGTGCATATCCTTTAAGCCATAAACATAAAAAGGATATTATTAACATCAATACTCCACTTATGGTTCTATTGATAAAACTAGTCATTAAATTCCCCCAAACCTTCGATTTCTATTTTGAAAGTCATATATCGCATCATATAAATTTTCAGCAAAAAATTCTGGCCAAAGAATATCTGTAAAATAAAATTCAGAATAAGCTAACTGATAAATCAAAAAATTACTTATTCTTTTTTCGTTTCCTGTTCTTATCATTAAATCTACTTCCGAATTTTCTTTTGTATATAAATAATTCTTAAAATTCTCCTCATTTAAATCATCTATTGAAAAATTTCCTTTTGAAATATCATCAAATAAATCTTTTATAGAAGAAATAATTTCTGCTCTACCACCATAGTTTAATGCGATATTTAATACCATACCTGTATTGTTTTTTGACTTATCTATACTATTGTCTAGTAACTTAACTATAGAACTTGGTAATTTACTATAATCTCCTATAACTCTAAAAACAATATTATTTTCTAATATTCTTTTCAATTGAGAATTTATATAAATAACCAAAATATTCATAAGACCTTTTACCTCATCTTCAGGTCTTTTCCAGTTTTCAGTTGAAAAAGCATATAAAGTTAAGGTTTTAACCCCTATTTTACAACACTCTTCAACAATGTCAACTACTCTATTCATTCCTTCTTTATGTCCAGCAATTCTAGGTAAAAATCTATTATTTGCCCATCTACCATTGCCATCCATAATAATACCAATATGTTTTGGTATATTCGTAAAATCTATATCTTTCATTAAATTTCCATTAATTCTTTTTCTTTTGATTTAGTAATATCTTCAACTTTTTTAATAAATTTATCAGTAACTTTTTGAACTTCTTCTTCTGCTTGTCTTAACTCATCTTCACTGATTTCTTTATCTTTTTCTATCTTTTTTAATTTATCAAGACCATCACGTCTCAAATTTCTAATCGCAATTTTTGCATTTTCTCCATAACCTTTTACAACCTTAACTAACTCTTTTCTTCTATCTTCAGTTAATGCTGGGAAAGGTAATCTTATTACTTTTCCGTCATTAGATGGAGTTATGCCTAAATTTGATGCTAAAATAACTTTTTCTATAGGAGTTATCAAAGAAGCATCCCAAGGTTGAATAACTAATAATCTTGCTTCTGGAACAGAAATAGATGCAACTTGTTTAATTGGTGTTTCTGTACCATAATAATCTACAGTAAATTGATCTAATATTGTAGGATTTGCTCTACCAGCTCTTACTGTAGTTAATTCTGTTTCATATGATTCTATTGATTTTGACATTTTTCTTTCTAATTCATTAATTATATCTTTATACATCTTATTTCCCCCTTACTATTGTTCCTACTTTTTCTCCCTTAACTACTGAAACTAAATTTTCTGGATTATCAATTCCAAATACAACAAGAGGAATATCATTATCCATACAAAGAGAAGTAGCAGTAGCATCCATTATACCTAAACCTCTATTTAAAATTTCTATATATGTTAATTCTTCAAATTTCTTTGCATCTTTAAATTTATTTGGATCTTTATCATAAATACCATCAGTTCCTGTCTTACCAAGTAAAATTACATCTGCTTGCATTTCTGCTGCTCTTAAAGCTGCAGTTGTATCAGTTGAAAAATATGGCATACCAGTTCCTGCACCAAAAATAACAATCCTACCCTTTTCAAGATGTCTTTCAGCTTTCCTTTTAATAAAAGGTTCTGCAACTTCATGAACATTAATTGCTGTCTGAACTCTTGTAGGAACTCCCATATTTTCAAGTGTAGCTTGTAATCTTAAAGAATTTATTATTGTTGCAAGCATACCCATATGGTCAGAAGTCGAACGTTCTATTTTTTCACTTGAACGACCTCTCCAAAAATTTCCACCACCAACTACAATACAAATTTGAATACCTAAATCATATACGTCTTTTACTGATTTACAGATTTTTTCAATTGTTTCATCATGGAGTCCATGTCCAACTCCACCTGATAAAGCTTCTCCACTAAGTTTAATAACTACTCTTTTAAAATCTAAATCCATAAGATAGTCTTTCTCCTTTAATTTTATACAATAAGTGTACCATTTTTTTACTATTTTTTCAATCTTTTTGTAACTAAATTTAATATAATGATATTATTTTAATTTCCTTTTTGTAAATAATATAAGATAAAATAATTTTATGCTGTTATCTTTAAAATAAACTAAAAAAGAGATAAAAATTATATCTCTTTTCTTTAATTCATAATAATGTTATTACTAAGATTTTGGATAAAATCATCAACATTTCTTTTAACAACTTGATTTTCGTTTTTTTCAAAATTAAAATCCTCACTCAAAAGCTCATCAACATATTTTATTGCAGATTTTAAAAGCTCATAATCTTTTTGGATATTTAAAATTTTAAATCTGGCTTCTCCTGATTGACGATATCCTAGAATATCACCATATCCTCTTAGTAAAAAATCTTGTTCAGAAATATAAAAACCATCATTTGATGAACACATTATATCCATTCTCTTTTTTACATTTGTACTTTTGTTATTACTAACTAAAATACAAAAACTTTCATAATTTCCTCTTCCTATTCTTCCTCTTAGTTGATGTAATTGACTAAGACCAAATCTTTCTGCATTATAAATTACCATTATATTTGAATTAGGAACATTAATACCAACTTCTATTACAGTAGTTGCAACTAGAACTTTTATTTTTCCACTTTCAAAATTTTTCATTATCCTATCTTTGTCAACGGGTTTTATCTTCCCATGTATAAACTCGATTTCAATGTTTTGAAAATATCTTTCTTTTAAACGTTCATATAAATTTATAACCGACTGTAATTCCAATGTATCACTTTCGTCAATAAGCGGACAAACAATGTAGGCTTGACGTCCTTCTGATATATGTTTTTTTATAAAATTCATATATCTTTCTTCATAATTTTCATCTACAAAATAAGTATTCACCTTTCCTCTACCACTAGGCAACTCATCAATAGTAGAAATATCCAAATCACAGAACATAACAAGACCAACAGTCCTAGGTATAGGAGTTGCACTCATTACTAATATATCTGGATTTTTAGATTTTTTAGAAAGTAAAAGTCTTTGTTTAACTCCAAATCTATGCTGTTCATCTGTAATAACAAAGCCCAAATTTTTGTAAACAACTTTTTCCTGAAAAACCGCATGTGTTCCAATTACAATATCAATTTCTCCGTTTTCTAGCTTTTCTCTAATAGCTTTCTTTTCGGATTCTTTTAAACTTCCAACTAATAACTCAACTTTTATATTATAACCTGAAAAAAGATTTTTAGCATTTTCATAATGCTGTCTAGCTAAAATTTCAGTTGGAGCCATTAAAACTGATTGAAATCCATTTTTTATAACATTAAACATGGCAATAAAAGATATTATTGTTTTACCACAACCAACATCTCCTTGAACTAATCTATTCATTTGTTTATCGCTAGTCATATCTATAAAAATATCATCTAATACTTTATTTTGTGAATTTGTCAATTTAAAACTCAAAGATTTTATAAAATCATACGTTTCATCTTTTATCTCAAACCTAATAGCATCATCATTATTTCTCTTTAATTTTTTCATAGAGAGTTGAAAATAAAAAATCTCGTCAAAGGCAAGTCTTCTTTTTGCTCTAATAAAACTTTCATTATCTTTTGGAAAATGAATGTTCCTAATTGCTTTATCATAATTTTCCAAGTTTAATTCATTTAGAATATTACTAGGTAGTTTTTCTTCAAAATATGAATTCTTTTTTAATAAATTTTGGATAATCTTAACTAAGTCTAGATTAGAAATTCCTTTACACAAATGATATTGTGGAATTATACTTCCAATAATATTAGCTTTATTTTGCATTGTAGGAGACTGAATTTCAACATTTTTTCCAAGTAATTTTGCCCTTCCATACATTTCATATACATTATTAATCTTTAAATTTTTTGAAATAAAGATATTATTAAAATATACAATTGTGCAATAATTCATTTCTTCATCCATTGCTAAAAATTTTGTAACTCTAATATTTCTTTTTTTTCTATTTTCCATTAAAGAAATGATTTTTAATCTATATGAATAACTTCCTTCTTCAGTTATTTCAGAAATTTTTTTAAATTTTGTTGTATCAATATAAGAATATGGAAAATACTCTAATAAATTATTAACTGTAAAAATTCCAAGTTTATTTAAAAGAGCAATTTTCTTTTCTCCAATTCCCTTAATATCTTTTAATTCCATAATTATCCTTACAAAAAAAGTCCTTTCGGACTTTTTCTACTCAACTGAAATCAAATAGTAATATAATGGTTGACCACCATATACTAATTCAACTTCAATATCTTTATATTTTTTCTCAATTAATTTTACTAATTTTTCAGCATCTTTTTCTTTTACATCTTCTCCATAGTAAATACTTACTATAGATGAATCTTCATCAATAAGTTGATCAATAAGTGCTTTAAATGTATCTTCTATTTTCTTTTTAGACACTGTGATTTTACCTTCATTTAAACCCATAAAATCATCTTTTTTGATTTTTACTCCTTCAATTTCAGTATCTCTTAGAGCATAAGTTATTTGACCAACTTTAACATTGGAAATGGCCTCAGTCATAAGTTCAATATTTTCATCAACTGATAAGGATTCGTCAAAATTAAATAATGAGCTAAATGCTTGTGGTATTTGTTTTGTTTTTATAACATGAAGTCTTTTATTAGAAATTTTTGCTGCTTGTTCTGAAACAAGTATAATATTACTATTATTAGGGAAAACAAAAATATCATCAGCATTAATCTTTTCAACCGCCTTTAAAATATCTTCAGTTGAAGGATTCATTGTTTGTCCCCCAGTAATAATTTCATCTACACCCATACTCTTAAAGATTTCATCGATACCATCTCCTGTTGAAATAGAAATAAAACCATATTTTTTATGTTCTTTCACTTCTTCAGAATGCTTAGCATCTGCAACTTCTTTGTCAGTATGATGTAAATGATTATGTTGTCTTCTCATATTATCAATTTTTAAGTCATGTAAAGGTCCAAATTCTAATGCCCATTCAATTGCTTGTCCAGGATGATTAGTATGAACATGAACTTTTATAATATTATCACCTTTAACTACAATTAAAGAATCTCCAATACTTGCAAGTTTATCTCTTAATACTCCATATTCTTCTGAATCACTTGTAACCATAAATTCAGTACAATATCCAAATTTAATATCTTCATCTTGTTGTGCAGCCAAGTGTTCAATTCTTGCAGGTCTATTAAATTCGTAATTGTTTTTAATTTCAACAACTTCATCTCCTAAGGCACCTTCAAGTAAATACATTAGTCCACGGCCACCAGCATCTACAACTTCTGCTTCTTTTAAAATAGGTAAAATTTCAGGAGTTTTTTCCAAACTTCTAAAACCTTCCTTTAAAATTTCTTTACAAAATTCAATTTCATCATTATAATGAGTATAATTTGCTTCTGCAAATTCACCCATTTCTCTTATAACTGTTAAAATTGTTCCTTCAGTAGGTTTTATAACTGATTTATAAGCGACCCTATAAGCATTTACAAAACATTCCTTAATAGTTTCAACATCAAGTGTTACACTTTCTTTACTTCCTAAATAGAAACCCCTTAAAATTTGAGATAAGATTACTCCTGAGTTTCCTCTTGCGCCCATCAATGCCCCATCGCTAATAGCTTTAGTAACATCTGCACAAGTATTAATTTTTGAATTTTCTAAATTCTTTATTGCTGATTTAATAGTCAAAGACATATTTGTACCTGTATCTCCATCAGGAACTGGAAATACATTTAAGCTATTAACTATCTCTTTATTTGTTTCAAGATAATTACGAGCTCTTACAAATGCCTTTTGCAATTGTTCACTATTTATCATAATTTCCTCCTAATTACCTTCTAATTTTATTCCATGAACATTAATATTAACTTTTTTCACAGTTAATCCTGTCAAGTTTTCAACATTATATTTTATATTTTCTATTATATTCTCACAAACTGTTGAAATTTTAATTCCATATTGAATAACAATATGTAAATCTATGAAAATAGTATCTTCTTTAAGTACAACATGAACACCTTTACCTGAATTATCCCATCCTAAAAGGTGATAGATTCCATCTTTAGGAGAAACATTAGCCAATCCGCTAACTCCATAACTCTCTCTTAACACATTAGCTACGATTGTTTTAATCACAGTAGGATTAATAGAAACTTTACCTAATTCATTATTAAATTCCATAAAATAACCTCCTAATTTATACATAAGTATATAGACTACTATATCAAATTTTAAGAAAAAAATCAAGATTTTTATAAATCTTTAATAGCTGATTCCCATTTCACTTTCATAACAAAAAAGAAAAATATAAATGCAGCCATACAATTTGAAAATAAATTTCCCCAGAAAATTGAATATACTCCCAAATACTTTTCAGTAAAAATTATAAAAATATATCTAAGTAACCAAACTCTCATTATTCCTGTAAGCAAAGGCATTTTTGTTCTTCCCAAACCAATAAATACTCCTTGTTCAACTGTAAATATTCCAAATCCTATCACAGAATACATATAAATAGTCAACGCCTTATTAGTTATTGTTGTAATTTCCGGATTCTTTTGGAATAACTCAACAATATAAGGATTTAGAGGTGTAAAAATGATTATAATCGAAAATACTATCATCAAAGAAAACAAAATTCCATAATAAAATACTTTTTTTGCATTTTTGGAATTCCCATTTCCTATATTCATACTAATCATTGTAGTAACCGTTGTTCCAACACTTGTAGGCAAAACAAAATAAATTGAATTTATATTAGAAGCAATGGTAGAAGCATTAAGGGCAATAGAGCCATATTTTACTACTTCTTTATTAATTAAAAAGAATCCAATATAAACTAAGATATATGATAAAATGCTGGGAATTGCCAAAGCCATTGTTTTTTTTATAAATTCAAAATCGAATCTAAAATTTTTTAAAGAAAGTTGCATATCTGATTTTTTTATAAATAAATCATAGTACATCCAAATACCAATCAAAAAGTAAGACATAAAAGATGCAGATACTGCACCAAAAACTCCTAAATTTAAAATTGATAAAAATATTGTATTAAAAACTATTTTAAAAACCAAAAGAATTATCATACGAAAAAATGGTGCTTCAGGATGTCCTGTCCCATTTTTTATAGAATTAAAAATAGCTGCCATAAATAAAAAAGGTAAAACAAAAGAATAAAGTCCAAGATACTCAAAAACATGTACTGAAAGTTCTTCATTTACCCCTCTTGATATTATATAAGATAATATTAAACAGAGAGGCGAAAGTAGTAGTCCTATACCAAAAGATAAAACCAAAATTTGAACCGAACTATGCTTGGTTTTTTCAATATCGCCTTTCCCATATAATTGTCCTATTATTGCCGACGCCGCAACACTGAGCCCTTGAGAAAATGCATTTAAAATACCTATTACGGATTGAGAAAAACCAATAGCTCCTGCAATTACATAACCGGATTTGTTATTTAAAAATAAGCCATCAGTAATTGGAATTAATGCTTGTACTATTCCCATCATAAACATTGGTATTGTCAAAATAATAATTGTCTTTAAAACTTTTTCACTCAGAATCATATTTCGTCGTTCTTCCGAACTTTTATTAAAAAATTTTACATTCATAAAAATCACTCCAGTTAAATTATATACCTTAACGAAAATTATTTCAATGAAAACATAAAAAAGCTGTCGTTTTTTCGACAGCTTTGTAAAATTTTTGAATTTTATAATTCTATATCAAGTAATGCACCAATTGAATTATCCAATTCTTGATTTTCAAATTTTGCTTCTTCTTCTTTTTCTTCTTCAACAACTACTTCTTTTTCTTCTTCAACTGTTTCTTCAACTGGTTTTTCAAGAAGTTCTTTTATAGATAAAGATATTTTTTGGTTTTCTTCATCAATATTTATAATTTTTACTTGTACTTCATCACCAATATTTAATACATCTGAAGCCTTTTCAATGTGATCATGAGAAATTTGAGAAATATGAACTAAACCTTCAACATTTTCTTTTAATTTAACAAATGCACCAAAATCAACTAAATTAATTACAGTTCCTGTAACAACATCTCCAACTGAATTATTTTCTAGGAATAATTCAAATGGTTTCTTTGTCAATTGTTTTAAACCTAATGAAATTCTATTTCTTTCTCTATTAAGTTTTAAAATAACAACTTCTACTTGATCTCCAACATTTAAAATATCAGAAGGTTTTTTAATTCTATTCCAAGAAATATCTGAAACATGAATTAAACCATCAACATCTCCTAAATTTACAAATGCACCAAAGTCAGTTAGCTTTCTAATTGTTCCTGTTAAAACATCTCCAACAGCCAATTTACTCCAAGCTAAATCTAATTTTTCATTTAATTCTTTTTCTTCTACTTCTCTTCTTGAAAGAACAACTTTTTTCTTTCTTTCATCAAGATTAATTATAGCACATTCTAATTTTTGACCAATATATGGTGTAAAATCTTTTACGAAGCTAGTTGTAATATGACTTGCAGGAATAAAAGCATTAATTCCATCAACAGTAGCTAATAGGCCTCCTTTAACTTCTTTTACTACTTCTGCTTCTACCAACTCTTTATTATTGAATTTTTCAACAAGATTTTGCCAATCTTTTAATGATTCTACTCTTCTAGTTGATAAAACAACATTACCTTCCCCATCATCAAGCTTAATTACATAAACGTCAATTTCTTGTCCTTCATGAAATAAGTCTTTAGGCTTTTTAGTAACATCAGAAGATAACTCATCAAGTTTTATAATCCCATCACTTCTATAACCAATGTTAACCATAACTTCAGTTTCAGTGACATAAATTATAGTTCCTTTCACTATGTCTCTTGGATAAATTTTCTTAATACTCCCTTCTATTTGTTCCATAAATTCATCCTTGCTTAAAATTTCCATACCTTCAACTACCTCCTCTATTAACCAATCCGGAGTTGAAGCGCCGGCGGTTAATCCTATTTTCTTATATTTTACCATATCTTTCAATGGTAAATCTAAAAATGTTTCAATTCTATATACATTTTTACAATGCTTTTTGGCTACATCATAAAGTTTATTTGTATTAGAGCTACTGTATCCCCCAATAACTATCATACAATCAACTTTCTTAGAAATTTCTTCGCAAGAATTTTGTCTTTTTGAAGTTGCATCACAAATTGTATTTTCAATTATAACATTTTCATTCCTATCCTTTATTATATCAGAAAATTGAAAAAATTTCTCTACTAAATTGGTCGTTTGTGAAATAATATATAAATTTTTTTTGTTTTTTATCATTTCTGCTTCTTCTTTTGTATTTATTACACAAAATTTATTACCACAATAACCAACCATAGCTTTGATTTCTGGATGATTTTTATCTCCGATGATTATAATCTCATATCCATTTTCAACCTTCTTTTCAATTTTTCTATATATATTTAATAAAACTGGACAAGTACAATCAATACATTTATGTCCATATTCTATCATTTTTTTCTTAATATTTGGATGTATTCCGTGTGAACGTAAAACTATTGTTCCTTTTTTTTCATTCTCATAATTATCAATAACCTTAAGTCCTTTTTCATCAAACTTTTCTACAACTTGAGGGTTATGAATTAATTCTCCATATGAATACACATTTTCATTTTTTTGATTTTCATTTAAAGTTTTATCGGCTAATTTTACAGCTCGCTTTACTCCAAAACAAAAACCTGCATTATTTGCTATATAAATCTCCATTTTTCCCTTGATAAATTTTATAAAATAGTTCTTCTGTTAATTTATCAATAGCCTCCGCATCTTCCATATTTTCAAAATCACTAATTTCTATCATAGGATATATATCAACAGTTATTTTAGAAAAGATTTTATAAGTTCCTTCAATATGAATAGGCAATATATTTACTTTATTTTTCAAAGCAATTAAAGCTACACCTTTTTTCATATTACTAATGTCTATCGTTTTAACTCTTGTACCTTCTGGAAAAATTCCAAGCATATTTCCTGATCTTATAACTCTAAAGCAAGACTTTATTGCTTTTAAATCAGTATTTTCTCTGTCTATAGGGATGACTCCTAGTTTTGAAAAGAATTTTGCCGAAAATTTTTTATCAAAAAGTTCTTTTTTTGCAAGAAAAAATATTTGTTTTTTTGTTAAAGTTGCAAGAATAACAGGATCAAATATATGAATATGATTAGCACTTATTATTATAGGCTCATCATCTTTAAAGTTTTCAATTCCATTAACTCTTACTCTGTAAATTATTTTTATAAGAACAGAAACTATCCTAAGTAAAAATTTATACATTACTTTCTCCTCTAATATAGGATAAAAACTCTAATATAGTTTCCTTAAGAGTCTTATCGGTAGAATCTATTTCAATTGCATCTTTTGCCTTTTTCAAAGGAGATGCTTCTCTATTCATATCATCAAAATCTCTTTTTTCGATACTTTCCCTAACTTGCTCCAAATTAAGACCTTTTTTTCTTTCACTTTGCAAAAATCTTCTTTTTGCCCTTTCTTTAGAAGAAGCAGTTAAATAAAATTTAAAATCTGCCTTTGGGAAAATCACAGTTCCAACATCTCTCCCATCAAGAACACAACTTCCTTCCAATCCTATTTTTCTTTGAAGTGAAACCAAATGATTTCTAACATAATCATAACTTGAAACTAGTGATGCTCCTTTTGAAATCTCATCAGTTCTAATTTCCTTTCCTAATTTTACACCATCCATATAAAGGCAATTAGCTTTATATGTAAAATCAGTATTTTCAAGAATTTCTTTTATTTTATTATGGTTATCTAAAGGAATATTATTAGAAATTAGTTTAAATGCAATCGCTCTGTACATTGCTCCTGTATCTATATAATTAATCTTTAAAATTTTAGAAAGTTTTTTTGCAATGGTGCTTTTTCCAACTCCTGAAGGTCCATCTATTGCTATAATATAATCCATAATTACTCTCCTTCTATACAGGAAACTCCAGCTAAATGTCCAGTAGAAAATGCAATAGTTAAGTTATATCCACCTGTATTTGCATCAACATCTAATAGTTCCCCTACAATATATAAATTTTTTATAAGCTTACTTTCCATAGTAGAAGAATTAATCTCCTTAACTGAAACGCCCCCAATAGTAATAATTGCCTCACTTAATGGTCTTAAGCTCTTAAAGTTAAATTTTAAATTTTTTATAGTTTCTACAAGCTTTTTTCTATCTTCTTTATTAATCTGATTAACTGGAATTTCTCCATTAACTCCAGATTTTTCTAGTACAAGTTCAACCATAGAACCTATTAAAACATTAGAAAGAACATTTTTTAAATTTTTATTCTTATTTTGATCAAATTCTCTTAGTAATCTAAGATCTAATGTATGCTGATCAAGTTTAGGTTTTAAATCAATTGAAATAACAAAATCTTTTGAATTATCAAAATACTTGCTTGATTTTAAAACTATTGGCCCACTAAAACCTGTATGAGTAAAAATCATTTCTCCAAACTCAGAATGTAAAAGCTTTTTATCTTTACCATATATATTAAAATCTACAAATTTTAAACTTACTCCTGAATATTTCCTAATATTTTCTTTTACATCAATTCCAACAAGTCCAGCTTTTAAATCAGTTATTGTATGACCCAATCTCTTTAAAATTTCATGACCTTTCCCTCTAGAACCTGTAAAAGGATAAGATTTACCACCTGTAGCAAATACAACTTTATCAAAAAGACCATAATCTTTGTTACAAACTAATTTAAATTTATCCCCAATAATCTTTACATCATCAATTTCAGTATTTAAAATAATTTTAACACCTTTGACATTTAATGCTTTTTCCAATACCTTTATAACATCACTTGATTTATCAGAAACCGGAAAAACTCTTCCCCCACGTTCAACTTTAGTTCTTAGGCCATTCTCGTTAAAAAATCTTAAAATATCCTCATTAGTAAAAGAATACAAACTACTATATAAAAAATTTTTATTTCTATTTACTTCATCAAAAAATTCGTAAATTTCTTTTGAATTGGTAATATTACATCTTCCTTTTCCTGAAATATAAATTTTCTTACCAATTTTTTCGTTTCCTTCAAACAAAAACACATCGGTATTTTCATTTTTTGAAAATATCGCACTCATAATACCTGATGCACCTGCACCAATAACTGCTATTTTTATAAAATCACTACCTTGAACTTAATAATTTAACTCATATAAGTATAAAATATTTTTTGCATTTAGTCAAATTTTTTGTTATTTAATTTTTGAATTTTTACATTTAATATAATATCAATAAATTGTAGAAATATGTTATTTATTGTAATATAAAATTTCTCAAACAAAATTTTTAATATTTGAACAAAAAAATAGGAAGATAATAATCTTCCTAAAAATTTTCATTATAATTATTCAGCTGAAGTAAATGAAGGTCTTTCAACAAAACCACTCTTCAAACATGTAGTACAAACATTAATTCTCTTTACAGAGCCGTCAACAACAACTCTTACTTTTCTAATATTTGCTCCCCATGATCTACTGCTCTTTCTATGTGAAAAAGTTACTTTATTTCCAAATAATTTTGTTTTATCACAAATTGCACATCTTTTTGACATTTTCATACCTCCTTTTACAAACTCAAATTTAACATTAGTATTATATCATAGAACAATCGCCTTTGCAAGTCTTTAAAAACATCTTGTTAAACATTTTTTCGTATCAATAAACTAAAGGTATTATCCCAAACTGATACTTTGTAAAAAACTTTCAAGATTTTCTTCAGTTATAATTTCTATTCCAAGCTCTTGTGCTTTTTTTAATTTTGAACCAGCTTTTTCTCCTACCACTAAAAAGTCAGTAGACTTTGCAACAGCAGATTGAACTATAAGACCATTTTGAGAAAAAATATCTTCTAAATCTTTTCTTTTGTAATTTTCAAAAGTACCTGTTATTACTATTTTCTTATCAGTAAATTCACTTTTTGAAATTTCTTCATAAGGAATTACTTCTATTCCTTTTTCAAGTAATTTATCCAAAGCATCTTTGCTATATTCATCATTAAAAAATTCAAAAATAGAACTTGCAACAACTTCCCCAATATCATTAATCTGCAGCAATTCTTCAATAGTTGCTTTTCTTAAATTAACTAAATTTTTATATTTTTTTGCTAAATCTTTTGCAGTTTTAATCCCTACATTTTTAATTCCAAGTGCATAGATAAAGTTTTCTAAATTTACATTTTTACTCTCCTCTATTGAGTTTAATAAATTATTAACTTTCTTATCTTTAAATTTTTCTAATGTGATAAGTTCATCATATTTTAAATCATAAATTTTATATACCTTATCAACTCCCAATTTATCAAATAATAATTCAATAGTCTTTTCGCTTAGTCCTTCAATGTTCATTGCATTTTTACTTGAAAAATGAACAAGTGAAGAAGTTAGCTGTGGTGTACATGCTAGAGTATTTGTACAGAAAAAATGCACTCCATCTCTAATCAATTCACTATTACAATAAGGACAATGTGTTGGCATTTTAATTTCTATCTCATTTCCATTATCTTCATCCATTGTTCCAAGAATTTCCGGGATAACGTCATTTGAACGTCTTATCAAAACTCTTGAATTGATTTTTACTTTTTTTCTTAAAATATCATCATAATTATTTAAAGTTGCCCTTTGAACAGTTACATCACCTATTTCAACTGGTTCTAAAATAGCTGTGGGAGTAACTTTTCCTGTTCTACCTACATTCCAAACAACTTCTTTTAAAATTGTACTATATTCTTCCGCCTCAAATTTATAAGCTATTGCAAATCTAGGAAATTTATTAGTATATCCAAAAAATTCTCTAAGTTCAAAGTCATTAACTTTAATTACAACACCATCTGTCAAATAATCAACTTTTTTTCTTAAAACATCTATTTCTCTTATTTTATCTTTTATCTCTTTTAGATTAAGACATTTTTTCTCATATTCATTTACTTTAAATTTATTTTCTTTTAAAAATGAAATCATCTCTTCTTGAGTTTTAAATTGCTCATCAGACTTAAAGCCAACATTGTAAATAAAAGCATCTAAATTTCTACTAGCTGTCTTTTTAGGGTCAAGATTTCTAATCGCTCCTGCTGCAGCATTTCTGGCATTTTTTAAAGGTACTTCTGCCGTCTCGTTATATTTTGCAAGAGCAGAGAGAGGCATAATGGCTTCTCCTTGAATTTCAACTAAACCTTTATAATCAATTTCAAGCGGAATACTTTTTATTGTCTTCACTTGTTCAAAAACTTCTTCTCCATATACTCCATTTCCTCTAGTAGATGCAGAAACTAAAATTCCTTTATCATAAGTTAGATTAATTGTAAGTCCATCAAATTTAAATTCAACATAATATTCCAAAGTTTTTTTAGAATTATTTATAGAATTATATTCATTTAAAAGTTTTAAACATCTATTATGAAACTCTTCAAGTTCTTCAAAACTTTGAGCCTTTTGTAAACTGTAAAGCTCTCTTAAATGTGTATGTTTTTCAAATTTTTCTAAAACTTCTCCACCTACTCTTTGAGTTGGAGAATTTGGTAAAATTACGCCTGTTTCTTTTTCTAATTTAAGAAGTTCATCATAGAGTTTATCATACTCAGCATCACTTACAATAGGTTCGTCTAAAGTGTAATACTTATATGCCCAAAGATTTAATTTTTCTACAATTTCTTTCATTTTATCCATTATTAAGCCCTCTTTATACGCTTGTCTTTCTTTAAATCAAATAATTTAATACCCTCTCCATCAAATGCAACCATAAGCATAACCTTTGTTCCTGCTTTTTCACATTTAATTACAGTACCTTCACCATATTTTTCATGAATAATCTTTTCTCCAACTTTATAAACATCTTTAGATGAAGTCTTATTTGGTTTTTGATAATGATTTAATGGTTTATCTAATTTCGTTCTTCCAAGATCTGCATTAGATACATAAGTTCTGGAATAATCTGTATAAGCATCATTTCTAATTTTCGAAGTAGTAACTCTTTCTTCATCAAAATTAAATTCAAAATTAATGCTTTTATCGTCAACATAATTAATTATTTCATCTACAAAGCTTGAAACTCTATAAAGGTTTAATTTCCCATACATAGTCATACTCTTTGTTGAAGAAATAAAAAGTTTTTCTTTTGCTCTAGTAATAGCTACATAGAAAAGTCGTCTTTCTTCTTCAAGTCCATCATCTCTCTCTTTAATTGACCTTTCACTCGGAAATATACCTTCATTCATTCCTATAATAAATACAACTTTATATTCAAGTCCTTTTGCAGAATGAATAGTAGTTAAAGTAACAGTTTCATCCGAATCTTCAGTCTTATCTATATCAGACAAAAGACTATTGGTTTCTAAGTATTCTAATAATTTAATTCCTTTATAACTATTAGAAATTTCTTCCAAAAATAAATTTATATTTTCTGCCTTTTTTTCAAACTCTTTCTTTTCATTTTCTCTTAAATAATCTACAAATTTGATTGAATCTAAAAGTTCTTTAATCAAAATTTCAACTTCAGTATCTTCAACACAAGTGATAAAGCCGAAAATCATATCTCTAAAATTTTCAAATTCAGTTCTTAATTTTTTACTTACAGAGTCCAAAAATTCATTTCTAAATAGTCCATCAAAAAGACTGATATTTTCAGCATAGCAATATTCCTCTAGTTTTTGCAAACTTACATTTCCAATTGAACGCTTAGGATAATTTATTATCCTTCTAAAAGCATTATCATCCTTCGGATTTGCAATCAATTTCAAATATGCCAAAATATCTTTAATTTCTTTTCTATCGTAAAACTTAAGTCCACCGACCATTCTATACGCAATAGAATTTTTTCTTAGTGCATTTTCAATTGCAAATGATTGAAAACTTGCACGATATAAAACTGCGATATCTGATAAATTATAACCTTCAAAAATCAAATTTGAAATATTTTGTGCAACTTCTATAGCCTCATAATTTTCATTTTGATAGCTTTTATAAATTATTTCGTCTCCGCCCTCTTTTTTTGTCCAGAGATTTTTTTCTTTTCTATTTACATTATTTTTTATAAGTTCATTAGCACAATCCAAAATCTTTTGTGTTGAACGGTAATTTTCTTCAAGTAAAATTATTTTTGAATTGGGAAAGTCATTTTCGAAATTCAAAATATTTGAAATATTTGCTCCTCTCCATCCATAAATTGATTGGTCAATATCTCCAACGGCACATACATTTTTATATTTAGATGCTAAAAGTTTTATAATCTCATATTGGGCATCATTAGTATCTTGATATTCATCAACATAAATATATTTAAATTTTTCAGAATAATAGTCCAAAACTTCAGGGCATCTTTTAAAAAGTTCAATAGTTTTAAAGATAAGGTCGTCAAAATCTAAAGCATTATTCTTTATTAAGATTTCCTCATATTTTTTATAAATTTTTTCTACTACATCAGTATTATTTCCAAAGGAAAAATATTTTGAAAATTCACTTGATTTAACATTTTTGCCTTTAGCATCACTTATAATTCCAATAATAGCATTTTTGAACTCTCCAAGTACACTTTCCCAAGTAGGATTTTGTTTAAAAATCTCTTTTAAAACTAACTTTTGATCATCTCTATCATAAATCGTAAAATTATTTGAATATCCTATTTTTTCTATATTGAATCTTAAAATTTTAGAGCAAATTGAGTGAAAAGTTCCTATCCACATACTAGAAATATCTCTTTTAAAGATATTTTCTATTCTCTCTTTCATTTCCTTTCCGGCTTTATTTGTAAAAGTAATAGCTAAAATTTCATATTCACTTACATTTTTTTCTAAAACTGCATAAGCGATTTTTGTAGTTAACACCTTAGTCTTTCCACTTCCTGCTCCAGCAAGAACCAACAATGGAGAACCAAAATGCTCCACAGCTTCTAATTGTCTATTATTTAATCCCTTCAATAAATCCATACATAACCTCATTACTTATTTATAAAAAAGCAATGGTTTTACCATTGCTTGATTAAAATTTATTTTCCAATAGCTTGAACAATATCGTTTGAAATTTTTACAATTTCAATATTTTCAATATTTTTGGCTTTTATTTGCACATTTTTACCGACATCTTCTTTCTTAACTGAAACATAAAGTTTTATGTCGTCTTCAGTTAGCTTAGCCAAGTCAGATTCATAGCCTCTCACAGTAACCTGAACCTTATTTTGTAAACCTTTCAATAGTATTTCTTTATCAGACTCATTCTCTATTGAAATATTAGAAGTATCAATTTCAAAATTCTTTTCAATCTTTTTGTCAACATCAATATTAATAACAACCTTTAAATCATTATTAACAAGAGCTACATCAGATGGTAATTCCAAATTAAGATTATATGAACCTGATTCCTTTATTTGAGACAAATCAAAAGGTTTAGTGCTTATTTCCGAAATTTGTTCCAAACTTGTCAAATTTCCAACCAATGAAACTATATTAGGAACAATGTTTTTCTTTATAATTCTTACATCACTAGGTGGTGTATTTATTTCTACTAATTTTATTGGAACTTCTTTAAAGTTCTTAAATCCAATAGAAACATTAGTGTCTGTTTTACTAAGAGTCACTTTTTTAACTTCTTGATTAAGTTCATCAACAGCTACTATTTTAGATTGAACTACTTCATCACTATCTTTATTAGTAACATCTACAACGCAAAGAACTTTCTTAACTTTATTTACATAACTAACCGGTCCACTTACTACAATTTCAGAATCAGCAGGTTCTTTTTTTGCTACAACTTGGTTTTTATTCTTTATTTGTCCAACTGTTTCAACTTCAACTTTATAAGTTTTACTTATTTCTTCATCTAAAGTAACTAGTAAATCAGTTTCTGAAGCTGATTTAAACTGAACATTATATGGAACTTTATAATTAATAGATAATCTATGTGCCCCAGATGTTATCCCGTTTTGTAAATTCACCTCTGCAACTATATCACTTTTATTTACAGAATAAACATCACTTCTTTTTCCTGTTATAGTAACTGTTACTGTTGGATTTTCAGGACTTATTCTTATAAGTTTTCTAGATTCTAAAACAGATTGATTCTTAAAACTTACAGGAACATCATTAAATTGCCTTGTAACAACTGGATTAACTCCACCAATAACAAGAAACCACATAACTATTCCAACAGCCAATGAAATTACTTTTAATTTAAAATCTTTCTTAATTAATTCAATTATACTCTTTATATTAATCTTTTTTAACAATTTTATCACCTTGATTTTCAACAATTTCACTAACTTCTTCTTTTATATCTTCAATAATTTCTTTCTTAACTTCTTCTTTAAATTCTTGCTTATTTACAACATCATCTGAAACTTCTTTATTTTCAAATAAATTTTGGAAAATTTCTTTTAATGAATTAGTATTTTTTTCTTCGACAACAAAATTTTCAACTAAATAATTTAATAAGTATTCTTTTGAAACATTTCTATTTATTCTTGACTTTTCACAAATAGAAACATATCCTGTTTCTTCACTAACAACGATTACTATAGCATCTGATTTTTCTGAAATACCAATACCAGCTCTGTGCCTTGTTCCTAGTTCCATTGATATTTGTTTACTATCAGTTAGAGGTAAAAAACAAGACGCTGCTATAATACGATCATGACTTATAACAACTGCCCCATCATGCAATGGAGTATTAGGAATGAAAATATTCATTAACAATTCATAAGAAACGTCAGAATTCAAAGAAATACCTGTTTCAATAATATCCCTAAGGCCTGTCTTTCTTTCTAAAACCATTAAAGCACCAATTTTTTTGTCAGCTAATGAATATGTAGCCTTAACAATTTCTTCAATGACATTAGCATTACTACTTGATACTTCAAAATTAACAGGTTTTAAAAGTTTATTATTTCCAATATGTTCCAATATCCTTCTAAGTTCTGGTTGAAATACTATCAAAATAGCTATAAAACCAACTGTGACTGCATTATTTAAAATCCAACTTATAGTATAAAGTTTAAAAAACTCACTTAGTTTTGAAGCTATAAAAATGAATAGTATCCCTTTTATAAGTTGAGTGGCTCTTGTTCCTCTAATCAATGCAAATAACTTATAAAACATAAAACTAACTATAAATATATCTATAATATCTGTTATTCTTATAGTTGATAACAAAAAAAATAATTTATCTAAACCCATAAAATCACATCTTTCTAATTTTTATATTTTTCATATTAATTATAATACAATATCAACTAAAATTCAACAATTGTTAATATAGAAAAAAACTTTCAATTAAATTGAAAGTTTTTGTAATTTGTACTCAATAAAAACATCTTCTCCGATATTTTTTTCTTTTCCAGTATTTAATTCTACTACTTTTAATATCTTCTCATCGTTTTTCTTTAACTTTAACTGATACTCTATAAAAGCTCCTCTAAATTGTTTTGATAAAATTTTAGCAGGTTCTTGAGTTTCATAATCAACTATTTTGATTTTTTCCGGCCTAATAAAATTATCATTATCTAATTTATTTGAATTTCCAATAAATGATAGTGAGAACTCACTATTTGGAGAATTATATAGCTCAGTAACTGTAGAATTTTGAATTATTTTTCCTTCATTCATTAAAATAACTCTATCAGCCATTGTAAAAGCATCTTCTTGGTCATGTGTTACTAGTATTGTTGTCATTTTAAAATATTTTACAAGTTTCTTAATTTCATTTCTCATTGTAATTCTTAAATTTTTATCAAGATTTGAAAAAGGTTCATCAAGCAAAATAAGTCTTGGACTTATAACTAGACTTCTTGCAAGTGCCACTCTTTGCCTTTGGCCACCAGATAACTCATGAATTTTTCTTTTTTCATATCCTTCAAGTCCAACAATTTTTAGCATTTCCATAGATTGTTTTATTCTATCTTGCTTTTTTACATTTCTAAATTTCAATCCATAAGCAACATTTTCTAAAACATTTTTATTACTAAAAAGTCCATAAGATTGAAAAACTGTTGAAATATTTCTATCTTCTGGATTTAAAGAACTTATATCTTCTCCATTTAAAATAATTTGTCCTGAATCGTTTTTAATAAAACCTCCAATTGAATTTAAAATGGTTGTTTTTCCACAACCGGAAGGTCCCAATATACATAGAATATTACCTTCTTCAAGAGAGAAGTTAATATCTTTTAAAACTTCCTTTTCACCATATTTCTTACATAAATTTTTTACTTCTAAGAACATAAGTATCTCCTAATTTATTTAAAATATAATTAATAAACATAAATAATAAACTAAAAATTAAGCAAATCAGAATTATCAATATAGCTAATACTGAAGCAGTGTTGTATTTACCACTATTTATGACATCAAACATTACAAGAGTCAAAACCTTTTGTGCTGGATATACAATGAAAATTATAGATCCAACTGTAGTCATAGTACTATTAAATCCATTTATCATGCTTATAACAAAATGATTTCTTGTATGTGATAAAATAACATCTTTAAAAATAAAGAATTCATTTGCTCCTAGGTCTTTTGCACTTAAAATTTGATTCTTATCTATTGTTTCTAAACTAGAACTAAAGACTTTAGTTGAAAAAGGAAGTTGCTTAAAAGTAACATTCAAAATAACTATTAAAGCAGTTCCTGTAATGTAAATTGGATAATTATTAAAAGCTAATATATATCCAATTCCAAAGAAAGTACCTGGTAACATATATGGCATAGTAGCAATAAAATCAAATATTTTTAAAAATTTTACATTTCTTATATGAATATAATATTGTAGTAAAAGTCCTATTAGACTACCAAAGAAAGCAGAAATCAAAGAATAATTAATACTTCTAAAAATAGTTTTATCTATATGGTTCTTAATTCCTATAAAGTGTTCAAATGTAAAATATAATTTTCCTTTTGAATAATCTGTAAAAGCAGATAAAATTATAGAACTATATTGTAAAATTAATAAAATCAAAAATATTGTTGATAAAAAAATTGCAAAGGAAAAAACAATACCTTTCTTTTCAATATTAACTTCTGACACATTAGATCCAAAATTTGTATTTGAAATTATTCTTGAATTCTTTATATAAAATATAAAAGTAAAAATAACTGGAATACAAAGTATTATATTCATAGCTCCAGCCTGAATAATATTTCCATCAGAAATAAAAACATTATATGATTTTGAAGCTAAAGTTTCAAAAGAACCACCTATTATTAAAGGTGTAGAAAAATCAGCAATACTTCTTATAAAACTTAAAATTGCAACAACTTTTATGCTAGGTAATAATTGAGGTAAAATAATATCTAAAATAATATTATTTGTTTTTGCCCCTAAAGATCTTGCACTATTTATTTGCTCCTTATCAATATTATCTAGTGTAGATATAATCATAAGAGCACTCAAAGAAATAAGACCTATACTTTGCATTAAAATAACACCAAATGAACCATAAGCATTAAATGAAAGCTTAAAAATATCATGTGTTATGAAACCTCTTCTTCCAAAAAGTTTTATATATGCTAATGATGAAACAAAAGGTGGAGATATCATTGTAATCATTAAAACAAATGAAATTAATCTCTTTATACTCTTTCTAATACTAAAACAAAAAATTCCAATAGAAACTGAAACAATTGTTGTAATTATGGTAGCAAAAATTGCTACAAAAATTGAATTATATAAAAGTTTACTCTGTGTTTTTAAAAAAGTGAATCCTTCTAAAGTAAATTTTCCTTCATTAAAAAATGTGGAAGTAAAAACTTTTAAGAAAGGAAATAAAATAAAAGTAAATAAACAAAAAACAAGAGTTAATATAATAATTGCATCTAAAAATTTAAAATATCTTTTCATAACTTTAATTAATTAAAAAGGGAGATTGCTCTCCCTATTTTCTATTGTAAAACAACAAGATTTCTAAAAATATTCTCGATAAAAATTATCGTGAAATTTTATTTTCCTTGTGTTAATTCTGCCCATTTCTTAAGAATAGCTTCTCTTTGTGAACCAAAACTTTCTATATCCTCTTTTATAAATTTATCTTTAGGTAAGCCAAGATCATACCCTTTAGTTCCTTCAATTACCATTTGACCACCATCTTTTCCATCAAGTTCAGCAATCAATTGTTGATTTTCAGGTCTTAAAATAAAATCTTCAAATGCTTTTGCAACTTCAAGGTTTGGACTGTTCTTAAAAATTGCTACACCTTCTGGTACCCAGCATAAACCATCTTCTGGATAAATTGCAGTTAAATTATTTTTTTCAGCTACATCAAAAGCTGATTTATCAATTGGAATAATTCCTATTCCAAATTCTCCTGCTACTGTTTTTTCTTGTGGATCTTTTCCTCTTTTTCCATAGAACTTAACATTATCATTTAACTTTTTAAAATATTCCCAGGCCTTTTCTTCTCCATACTTATCTATAAGGCCTTTAACATTTGCAAAACTAGTTCCTGAAACAGCAGGATTTGCCATAATAATTTCATCTTTATACTTAGGATCTACAATTTCTTCCCAAGTTTTAGGTACTTTAAGTCCTTTTTCTTCTAAAATTTTATTATTTACTAAAAATCCTACAACTGTAACTCCCTTTGAAATCCAGTAACCTTCATTATCTTTAAATCCTTCTTTAATTTTATCAAATCCTTCAGGTTTATACATTTCTAAAAGACCATCTGATTTAGCTTTCATAAAGGCATCAATTCCGCCACCAAACCAAACATCAGCACTTGGTTTTCCACCTTCAGCTTTAATTTTAGCAATTACTTCTCCACTTGACATTGAAAGAAATTCAACTTTAGCCTTAGTTTCATCTGAAAACTTATCAAAAAGTTTTTTATATTTTTCAGACGTAGCTACAACATTTAAAGTTTTTCCTTCAAAGTTTTTAGTAGTTTCTACCTGCTTTTCTTCTTTTTTATCTTCTGCTTTTTTAGATTGACAACCAACTAACATTAAGCCAGCAAGCATTAAAGATAAAATTCTTGATTTTTTCATATTTTCCTCCTAAATTATCTAATCCATATTATTTTAATATAATTATGGAAATAAAATAAATGCAACTTTATCACAAAGGATAAAGATATAATTATTATATCATATTTTTATAATTTATCATAATTTATTTTAAGATAATAATATTATTTTTTATTATTGATATTACACTGATAATATAATTTTTAGTAAACTAACAAATTTATAAGAAATTATAATAAATTTCTATAATTAATGATAAATATTTTCAAAAAATTAGTTGAACTAAATAATTTAAAAGTACATTTTTTACTATTATTATAATATTTTTAAAAGATTTTTATTTAAATATGTTTTATTCCACTATATTTGTGGAATATAATAAAGGTATAAATTTTTATGGGAGGTGTTGTATGAAAAAAGAACGAAGCGAAATGATTCTACATGGTAATATTTACAAAATAATCGCAATAATATCCATTCCAATTATTTTAAACAATTTTATTCAACAGTTATACTCTCTTGCAGATGCCTTTTGGCTAGGAAAATTAGGAACAGCAGAATTTGCATCAACAAGTTTTACTTGGCCTGTTATTTTTTTATTTAATTCTATTGGGATTGGACTGTCAATAGCTGCTATATCTTTAATTTCTCAATTATTAGGTCGAAAAGATTATTTACATGCACAAAAATATGCGGATACTTTAGTTAATATTTCTTTACTATTTTCTATAGTATTTATGTTGTTAGGATATTTTAGTGCTGATTTGATAGTAAAAATGATGGGTGCAACTGGAGATTTAGCAAAATATAGTATAATCTATTTAAAATATAGCTATCTTGGAATTCCATTTATATTTCTCTACTACATATATTCATCAATATTATCTGCTCAGGGCAAAAACACAATTCCTACAATGATAAGTACAATTTGTGTTATATTAAATATGATTTTAAATCCGATTTTTATTTTTGATATAATTCCTTTTACATCAATTTCAGGATTTGGACTTGGAGTAAAGGGTGCGGCTGTTGCAACAGTATTAACACAAGGAATAATGTGTATTGTTGGATTTATTCATTTAAGAATAAACAAAGATATTATTAAATTAAACCTAAATAGTTTAATATATATTAAATGGGAAAAACATATTCTAAAAAGAATTTATAGAATTACTTTACCATCAGTAATAGGGCAAGTTGGAACTGCCATAGGTTTCATGATAATGAACTCATTTATTCAAAGCTATGGAACAGAAACTGTTGCCGCTTATGGAATGGTAAATAGAATAAGTGGACTTTTAAATATTCCTCCAGGCGGAGTAGGCTCAGCAATAACTTCAATTATTGGACAAAATATAGGAAATAATAATATTAAGAGAGTTAAAGAAACATTTAAAAAAGCTTCTATTATTATAATTATTATGTCAATTATAATTGCAATAATTAGTTTTATATTTAGATATGAAATTTTATCTTTCTTTATAAGTGCACCAAAAGATTCAGTACTTATGGTACAAGCAAATAGTTATATGTTCTATACATTAATAACTCTTGTAATGTTAAATATGTTTTTTGTATATCAAGGACTTTTCCAAGGTTCTGGAAATAGTAAGTATTCAATGGCTATAGATATGATAAGACTTTGGATAATAAGGCTTCCATTAATACTTTTTTTCAAGAATTTTACAAGTTATGGTGCAACAGGTATATGGCTTGCAATGGCAATTTCAAATGTATTAGTAAGTATGATTGCTCATGCAATATATTTAAAAGGCGGATGGCAACAAGGATCATTTTACAGATAAAATTAAGATATAGAATTTTTAAAAGTTTAGGTTGGAATAATTTCCAACCTTTTTGTATTTTCTCTTTATATATAAAAGACTATTGCATCTATTGCAATAGTCTTTTTACCTAATCTACTATTTTTAATTTTATATTATTCTTGTCCTCAATTTTAACATAATTATTATCTTTTACATAATCAATCAAAACTTCGGCGATATCCCTCGTATCTTCTTTAAGAGTTTTAAGTTCTGGGAAAAACGAAAAATTTCCTCCTCCTGTCGCTCTATAATTATTTAATACAAGTTTATATTTTTTATCTAAAATCAGCTCGTCTCCATCAACTTTTACGTCTGTTATGAAATTTTTTCCATTTTTTGAAATGTTCATTGTATATTCTATTCCATCAAGCATATCATAATTATACATCTCTCTTTTTGGATATAAAAACTTTGGATTAATATCAATTCTATTGTCTTTCACTATCCAGTAAGTTGAAAGCTGCGTTAAATAATCTAAAATATTTTGCCCGCTCATTTCTTTTAAAACTAATGTATTTGGGAATGGATAATTTAAAATTATATCTCTATATCTTAAATTTTTACCAAAACCGGGCATAACTTCAAAAAGACAACAAGAAGAAATATCCGCTCCCATAGTTTCCTTTTGAATTTTGTTTATAAAACTTGTAATTGAATGTTTTTCCAATTGAGCAGACTTTGTATCAGAAATATACATTTCTTTATTACAACTACCAATTTCTACATCCAACCATTTTTCAGTTTCATTTAAAACTTCTTTAAATTTTTCTTCCATTTCAGAATCAATTTCATATTCTGAAATATCTTTAAGATTAACTGAAATATTTTCATCAAATAAAATTTCCATACAAGTTGCACATCCATCTGCACATTGTATTACAAAAGTATCTTTTATCTTTCCTGTTAAAGTCCTATGTTGATGTCCTGTAACTAAAACATCTATTCCGGAAATTTTATCACAAATCTCATAACCGACATTTTCTCCTGTCAAGTTTTCGGTAGGATTCCCACTTTCTAAGTCTCTTTCAAAACCGCCATGATAAAAAACTACAACATAATCAACCTTATCTCTAACAACCTCAACTGAGTTTTTAACAGTTTCAAAAACATTTAAAATTTCCAAATTTTCTAAATTTTTAGGATTTTCCCAATGGTCAATATAGTCAGTTACAACTCCGATTAGTGCAACTTTTTTATTATCTATATCAATAATATCTGTACTTCCAAATTTTTTATTTTTATACTTTACATTACCGGTAATACATTTTGCATTGGTTTCTTTAACATAATTATATAAAAACTCACTACCATAGTTAAAATCGTGATTTCCTATATTAATATAATCACAATGTAAATAATTAAGAGCTTTAGCAACAATATTTTCTTTTAAATTAGCATTAGCATAAGTTACCAAAGGTGTTCCTTGATTTATATCTCCATTATCAACATAAATTACTTTCCCCTTTTTTCTTTCCTCTTCTAAAAAAGTCGAAAACCTTGAAAGTCCTTTATTTGCTATAGCAGAGTTTACAAAATTATATGCCAGTAAATTACCATGAACATCAGTGGTAGATAAAATTTTAAAAGCCATTAATATCCCCTCGCTAATTTTCTTCTTACATTATTTGAAAAAACTTCTATAATTAAAACTAAAATAATTATTCCAACTAAAATTGACCCAACTTCATTCCAACGATAATTATTCATCGCAAAAATAAGTGGTGCCCCGATTCCACCTGCTCCAACAAGTCCAAGAACAGATGCATCTCTTAAATTCATATCAAATCTATAAATAACAATAGAAATTAATTTTGAATAAATTTGTGGTAAAATTCCATATCTTATTTGCTCAATTTTAGTACATCCAATCGCTGAAAGAGATTCGATAATACCAAAATCTAAATCTTCTATAACATCTATATACAATTTAGTAACCATTCCTATTGAAACAACTGACATTGTAAATACACCTGCCAATGCTCCGGGCCCAGTAACGCCTATAAACATAAGTCCGTAGATAAAAGCCGGAACAGTTCTAACGCACATTGTAAAAAATCTTCCAATTACAGCTACATATTTTGAAACAATTTTCTTTGCAGAAATGAATGCAAAAGGAATAGAAATAATTGCTCCAATTATTGTACCTAAAAATGCAATACACATTGTTTCAAAAAGCAAATAAATTACACCTTTACTATCGAATCTAAAAAGAAATTCCAAATCAGGATGTAATATACCATTTATAATATTTTTAGCAATTGTCATTGAGTCTTTTACATCATCGCCTTTTTTAATGGACATTGCTGACCAAACTAAAAGTCCTAAAACTATTACAATAACTGCAATGATATAAGTATATGATTTTGGCTCTTTTTTTAATTTTTCTTCTACTTTTGAATTCACCATTTCCATTACTCCAACCTTCCTCTAAAATGTTCACTTATAATTTCTATTACAAAAACAGTTAAAAGTAATAAAAATACTATAGTACCAACTTTTGAATATTCTCTCCAACCGAGTTTTTCATTCAAAATCATACCGATACCGCCTGCACCAACATAACCTAAAATTGCTGCATATCTAACATTACCTTCAAAGTTGAATAATGCTGTTGAAATATATGAAGGTAAAACAACTGGTAATATAGCATATCTAAAAGCATAGAATTTAGTAAATCCCATAGATTCCATACATTCAAAAGCACCCATATCAACAGTTTCAATTGACTCATACAATAATTTTCCAACATAAGATAATGAAAAAATAAAGATTGCGACAGTTCCTGCAAAAGTACCAAGACCCCATATATAAGTTGCTATTAAAGCACAAACAAGAGAAGGTAGAGTTCTTAAAATACTTAAAAATAATTTAAAAAATCCATTTACAAATTTATTTTTAGTTATATTGCTGGAAGCTAAAATTGCAATAGGTAATGAAACTAATGCTCCTAAAAACGACCCCATCAAAGACATTTTTATAGTATCAAAAAGTGGAGTTAAAACTTCTTTAGAATAACTAAAATCAGGTGGAATCATCCCTTTTAAAATATTAAAAAAGTTTCCAAAATTTTTAAATACTTCAAAATTAAAACCAGTAACCTTTACTGAAATATACATTAAAAAAATTACGATAACTGTAATTAAAGGAGTTTTTGAACGTGGCCTGAAAGCAACTTTTCCATTATCTAAAGTTATCTTTTCTTTTGGAAATATGGTATCAAATATATTTTTCATATTATTCTCCAGTTTCAAATAAATCTTTTTGGTAAATTTTATCTAAGATTTCCTTTGTAATATCACTTGCTGATCCATCATAAACAATTCTACCTTTGTTTATTCCAACAACTCTATCACAATATTTTAAAGCTAAATCTACGTCATGAATATTAATTAAAATTGTAATATTATTTTCTTTATTAATTTTTCTAAAATCTTCCATAACTTGATTTGAAGTTACAGGATCTAGAGCGGCAACTGGTTCATCGGCTAAAATAATTTGAGGGTTTTGACCTAAGGCTCTTGCTAAAGCTACTCTTTGTTGTTGACCTCCCGAAAGTTGGTCAACTCTTACATAAGCTTTTTCCAACATATCTACTTTATCTAAAGCTTCTAAAGATTTTATCTTGCATTCCTTAGGAAATATCCCAAAAAATTTTCTAAAACCTGTTAAATCCGGAACAAATGCAGTTAAAACATTTTTTATAACTGTAGTTCTTGTAACTAAGTTGAAAGATTGAAAAATCATTCCAATTTTTCTTCGAAACTTTCTAATATCTGATCCACTTAATTTTTTTACATCAACATCATTTACAATTAATTCTCCTGAAGTAATTTCATGCATCTTATTGACACATCTAATTAATGTAGATTTACCTGATCCAGAAAGTCCTATAATCGCTACAAACTCTCCCTGATCTATTTTTAAATCGACATCTATTAATCCCTTTGTACCATTAGGATAAACTTTACTAACTTTTTTAAATTCTATCATTTTTTTCTCCATATATTTTGTTAAAAAAGGAGAGATTTCTCTCTCCCTAATACTCACACAATTTAATTAATTCATCATTATTTTAATTTTTTTACAATATCTTGAGCTTTTGCTTCATTATCGTAGTCACTATCCTTTGCTGGTTGATAACCTTCATGACTATAAACAGATATAACTTTTTTTCCTTCTTCAGTTTTAGCTATTTCAATAAGTGATTTTTCAAGAGCTTTTTTGAATTCGGGTGTTATATTCTTAGATTTTTTAGAAACACTTACAGTATCATTATATATAGGAGTTGTAACACCAATTAGATTTGTTTCTTCCCAAATTGATGTTTTTCTTCCATAATTTTCAGTCCATTTCTTTTCTTGGTCAAGTCTAGCATCAGCATATGTACAAAGTACATCTACTTGACCTGAAGCAAGTCTAGCAAAAGCAGAGCCGTAAGAATCACTTAAAATTGCATTATTTCCTAAATCTTTAATAGTTTTTCCAAAATTTTCATTTAACCAAAGAGTTGGGTAAATATATCCTGCAGGTGAAGTTGGATTCATAACACTCCATTTTAAATCTTTTACATCATCCCAAGTTAATTTTTCTCCAGCATTTACTTTTTTAGCTATAGCTTGTCCTTTTTCAGATGGTCCAGCAATAATTAATGCTCTATAAGAAGTAACTTGATCTTCTGTTTTCTTTGTAGGTTTTTGTTCGTTCCAAACCTTAGCAGAATCATCATTTACAGAAAGTCCTTTTCTAGTAGCAGTCAAAAGAACTTCCGCTCCATCTCTATATAAAACATAAGTTCCCGCTGGAATAAATCCAATATCAAGTGTTCCAGCATTAAGTCCTTCTCCTACCGCTTCAAAACTTGTTCCAACTGTTATTTCAACATTTTTAACATCATATCCTTCTTTTGCTAATTGTTCCTTTAATAAATTCTTTAAAGGTTCAGTTGCAGTAACTATTTCTGACGGTTCTCTTGAAGGTACAAAACCAATTGTAAGTTTTTCAATAGTTATTTTTCCATCAGCAGATTTTTTTTCTTCTTTTTTAGAGCCACAGCCCACAAGAAGTCCTGCACTTAAAACAAGTGCCAAAGATGAAATTAAAATTTTTTTAAATATTTTCATAATTCCCCCTATATATTAGTGAAACATAAATTGTATGATTTGCCCTTATATTATATCATTTTAGAAAACTGTTTACAATTATAATAATGACTTTTTTTCGACTTTTTATAACAAAATTTTTAAAAATAATATATCTAAATTATTTTTAAACATAGTTTTTTATGCCATTTTAAGTTAGTTAAATTTAGAAATATTGTATTTTAACAATAAAAAAGCAAGTTAAAAATAACTTACTTAATTATAAATATTAATAAACTCCACATAAGCATACAGCCCATACAAAATTACAATTAGACTTTTTTAATTCTTTATAGCATTCATCAATTGTTGCACCACTTGTATGTATATCATCTAATAGTAAAATATTCTTTCCCGTTAAATCACAATCAACTAAAAAAGAATTTTTTAAATTTACGCTTCTTTCTTCAAGGGATAAAAAATGTTGTGATTTTGTATTTTTTATCTTATGAAGATTATCAAACAACTGTATGTTTGAGTACTTTGAAATTTCCTCTGCAAGAAGTTTTGAATGATTATATCCTCTAAGTTTAATTTTCTTTTTACTTGAAGGAACATAAGCAATATAATCTATCTTTTCAAGCAAAGATTTATCTAAATTGTCATATATCAACTTTCCAAAAGGATTTTTTAAATATACTCCATTTTCAAACTTAAATTCCTTAACTTTTGTCTTTAGTATTCCAGAATAATAGAATAAAATATCTTTTTTAAAACAATTCTCACCATAATCATTAAAAATTTCCTTATCATATTTTCTGATTTTGGATATACAATCCTCACACAAATAAAAGTCTTTTACAATATTATCTTTACAGAAAAAACAATAATCTTCATTAAAAAAGAAACTTTTTAAAAATTTTTTTATCATTACAACAATTCCTCTACAAGACCGTAAAAATGTTTTATCCTATTTTCCAAATTAGAATATCTGCTATTTATAGTATTGTTTCTAATCATATTGTTCATAACATTCTTATCTCCAACTAGTACAATATTTTCCTTAGCTCTTGTAATTGCAGTATATAATAAATTTCTAGTTTGAAGTAGTCTATATCCATCAAACATAGGAATAATTACAGATTTAAATTCAGAACCTTGAGACTTATGTATAGTTATTGCATAAGCTAATTCTAAATTATCTAAATCTTCTAAGGTATAATCTATAACCCTATTATCATCCATTTTAACTGTCAACTTCTTACTCGATTTATCAATAAAAATAATATGTCCCATATCTCCATTATATACACCAAAATTTTCTTCTCCGTCAGAATCAAAAAAAGAAAGATTATAATTATTTTTAGTTTGCATAACTTTATCATTTACACGAAAAAGTTTATTACCAACTAATAGTTCATCAATTGTTTCAATTTTCGGATTTAAAATATCCTGTAACAATCTATTTAATTCAAAAACTCCACAGATTCCTTTTCTGCTTTGAGTAAGAATTTGAATATCTTTAGAAAAATCATAACCATAGGCTTTCGGAAGTCTTTTACTAATCAAATCAACTACAACATTTCTGGTAATTACTGGTGTTTCAGTTTTTAAAAAGAAAAAATCACTATTTTTTTCATTTAAAATTGGCTCTTGCCCATTATTTATTTTGTGAGCATTAACAATTATATTACTACTTTCGGATTGTCTAAAAATATCAACAAGTTTTGTATATTTTATCTTTTTGGAATTAATTAAATCCCTTAAGACATTTCCTGCACCGACACTTGGAAGCTGATCAACATCGCCTACAATTACTAATCTCGTATTATCTTTCACTCCTCTTAAAAGTTTTTCAAAAAGAACTACATCAACCATACTCATCTCATCAATAATAATTGCATCAGTATCCAAAGGATTATCTTCATTATATTCGAAATGTCCAATATCATCATAACTACTTGGAATATATCCTAACATTCTATGAATAGTCTTGGCTTCTATCCCTGTAGTTTCTTCGATTCTTTTTGCAGCTCTACCTGTTGGAGCACAAAGAGAAATATTATATCCATTATCTAAATATATCTTTGATATTGTATTTATTATTGTGGTTTTCCCTGTGCCCGGACCACCAGTTATAATAGAAATATTTTCTTTAAAACAAGAGCTTATAGCATTTATCTGAATATCTGACAGTTTTATGGACAAACTTTTGATTGCAGTTTTAATCTCCTTATCAATGTCAAATAGAATCTTAAAATCTTCATTTAAAGCCATTTTTGCTAGTTTACTTGCAATAAAGCTTTCAGAAACATATAAATAATCTAAATAAACATTTGATTCTTCAAATGAATTGTCTATAACTATTTCAGAAGATAAAAGTAAATTCATATATACAGGTTCTATAAGTTCTTTTTCAACTCCTATTAGTTTAGAAACTTCATCGGTAAGTTTTTCCTTAGGATAGTAAACATGTCCAAAATTTATGGATTTTTGATTTAAAACGTAAATAATAGCTGATTCAATTCTATAAGGACTATTTTTATCTAAATTATTCTTTAAAGCTATTTCATCAGCTTTTAAAAAACCAATACCCTTTACATTTTTAATCAGTTTGTATGGGTTTTCATTAATAACTTCTAAAGTATTTTCACGAAAAATATTATAAATCTTTTTAGATAAACTTAAACTTATACCAAGCCCACTAAGGTGAAATAAAATATTTTTGCTAAATTTCAATTCTTCAACTGATTTTTTTATTTTCTCAATACTCTTCTTTCCAATCCCTCTAACTTCAATCAATCTATCAGTTTCATCAAAAACTATATTTAAACTTTCTTTTCCAAATTGCTCTACAATATAACTTGCATTCTTAGTTCCAATAGTAGAAATAATTCCGCTAGCTAAATATTTTTGAATTTCAGTAATAGAACTAGGTAATTTTTTTTGATAAGAAGTTACATTAAGCTGTTCTCCATATTTGTTATCATATGTGAACTCCCCTTCAACTTCTAAACTTTCTCCAACATTAACAGAATCAAAAATTCCTACAATTTTGATTTCACCATCACTTGTATTCAAGTCAAAAACAGAATATCCATTTTCTTCATTTACATATCTGACCTTTATAACTTCTCCTGTTAATTTCATAAATTCTCCTGTATATAAATTTAGGAAACTATAACTAGTTTCCTAAAAAATTAATCTTCTATTCTTTCAATATTAGCACCCAATGATCTCATTTTACCAACAAAATCATTATATCCTCTATCTATATGATATATATTTCCAATGGTTGTAGTACCTTCAGCAACAAGCCCCGCTAAAACAAGCGCAGCTCCCGCTCTTAAATCTGTAGCGTTAACTTCTGCTCCAACAAGTTGTCTAACGCCGGCAATTCTAGCTTCTTTCCCACTTGTAGCAATTATAGCTCCCATTTTATTAAGCTCTTCAACATGCATAAATCTATTTTCAAAAACTGTTTCTGTAACTTTTGCTTGGTCTTCACATACACACAAATAAGCCATAAATTGAGCTTGAACATCTGTTGGAAAACCAGGATAAGGTAAAGTCTTAATATCTGTACCTTTAATCTTATCTCCACCCTTTACAAAAATTGAATCCTCATCTTCATTTACAACAACATAAGCACCTGTTTCTTTCAATTTAGCAATAACAGGTTTTATATGATTTGAAATACAATTTTGAACTACAACTTTTCCGCCTGTAATTGCAGCAGCTATCATAAATGTAGCAGCTTCTATTCTATCAGGAATAATAGTATGAACTGTACCACCTAATTTTTCTACACCTATAATTCTAATAGTGGAAGTTCCTGCTCCTGAGACTTTCGCTCCCATTTTATTTAAAAAGTTTCCTAAATCTACAATTTCAGGCTCTTTTGCAGCATTTTCAATTATAGTTTCACCTTTAGCTAGAGTTGCAGCCATCATTATATTTTGTGTTGCACCTACTGATGGAAAATCCAAATAAATTGTATCTCCATAAAGTTTTTCGCATCTTGCTGAAACTTTATCAGGTTCTTCTTCAATTAAAGCCCCTAAAATTTTAAATCCCTTTAAATGCAAATCAATTGGTCTAGAACCTATAGCACATCCACCTGGTAAAAACGCGTCCGCTCTTCCAAATCTTGCAAGTAATGGACCCATTACCAAGAATGATGCTCTCATCTTTTCCATCAAACTTCTATCAGTTACAAAAGAATTAATCTTACTTGAATCAATAGAAACTCTATTTTCAGATAAAAATTCAACTTTTGCACCTAAACTTTCTAAAACTTTTAAAATTATCTTAACATCTACTAAATTAGGAACATCTTCTAGCACTATTGGTTCAGTTCCTAAAAGTGAAGCAGCTATAATAGGTAGTGCTGCATTTTTTGCTCCATCAATCTTTACAGTACCTTCTAAAGGAGCACTTTTTCTTACTAATATCTTAGGCAAACAAATCCCTCCAAAATATTTTTTATTTAAATATAAATTTTTTCTCAATTAATAAATTTATTTCATTATGCTAAAAATACATCTATCCTTATAACATATAAACTTACAATTATTATACCACATTTATGACATATTATTAAACTATTTATTATTTTTCTTAGATTTATATCTTAATTGTGAATCCAATATCTTCTTTCTCATTCTTAAACTCTTTGGAGTCACTTCAATATATTCATCACTTTCAATAAATTCCAACATTTCTTCCAAACTCATAATCTTCGGTGGGCTAAGTTTTAAAGCGTCATCAGATGCTGATGATCTAATATTTGTTTGTTGTTTCTTTTTACAAACATTAACTTCAATATCAAGTCCCTTAGCATTAGAACCAACAACCATTCCTTCATAAACTTCCGCTTGAGGAGAAATAAATAATATTCCCCTCTCTTGTGCTGAATTTAATCCATAAGCTGTTGCAACACCAGTTTCAAAACAAATTAATGAGCCAACATTTCTCTTTGGAATTTCACCTTTGAAAGGTTCATAACCTTTAAATTCAGTATTTAAAGTTCCACTTCCTCTAGTATCAGTTAAAAACTCTGAACGATATCCAATAAGTCCTCTTGCAGGAATATTAAATATAAGTCTTGTATATCCTGCTTGTGAAGGATTCATATTAACTAAGTCAGCTTTTCTTTGCCCTAACTTTTCTATAACAGAACCAACAAATTCTTGATCTACATCTATTGTTACAGTTTCTATTGGTTCTAATAATTTACCATTTTCATCTTTTTTGTAAAGAACTTCAGGTTTTGAAACTTGGAATTCATAACCTTCTCTTCTCATATTTTCAATTAAAACTGAAAGATGAAGTTCTCCTCTTCCAGAAACTCTAAAACTATCTGTTGAATCTGTGTCTTCAACTCTTAAACTTACGTCTGTTTCTAATTCTTTATAAAGTCTTGCACGAATTTGTCTACTTGTAACAAATTTCCCTTCTTTCCCAGCAAAAGGAGAATTATTAACTATAAAATTCATAGCAAGAGTAGGTTCAGAAATCTTTACAAATGGAAGAGGTGTTATATCTTCCAAAGAACAAAGAGTATCTCCAATACTAATTCCTTCAACCCCTGTTACCGCAATAATATTTCCTACAGAAGAGCTCTCAACTTCTTTTCTGGATAAATTTTCAAATTCATATATTTTAGTAATTTTTATTTTCTTATTTATACTGCTGTCATTATAATTTACAATTACAGCATCATCTCCGAGTTTAACACTACCACTTTCAATTTTACCAATACCTATTCTACCTACATATTCACTATAGTCAGTAGTAGAAATAAGCAATTTAAAAGGTGCTTTTTCATCTCCTTTTGGTGCAGGAATATAGTCAACAATAACATCCAAAAGAGTTTTCATATCTTCAGTCTTTTTGTTAAAATCCATGGTTGCATATCCAGATCTTGCAGACGCAAAAACAAAAGGACTTTCTAAATAATCTTCAGATGCATCAAGTTGGATAAATAAATCTAAAACTTCATCAACAACTTCTTCACATCTAGCTTCAGGTCTATCAATTTTATTTATGCAAATAATGGTTGGCAATTTAAGTTCAAAAGCTTTTCTCAAAACAAATTTAGTTTGAGGCATAGGTCCTTCAAAAGCATCAACTACTAGTATAACTCCATTTGCCATTTTTAAAACACGTTCAACTTCTCCACCAAAATCGGCATGTCCTGGTGTATCAATTACATTAATTTTTATTCCATTATAATCAATGGCAGTATTTTTTGAAAGAATTGTAATTCCTCTTTCTCTTTCTATATCATTTGAGTCCATTACTCTTTCTTTTACATCTTGATTTTCTCTAAAAACACCGCTACTTTTTAATAAACAATCTACCAAAGTAGTTTTACCATGGTCAACATGTGCTATAATCGCAACATTTCTTATATTTTCAATATTTCTCATATACTTTCCTTTCTATATTTTATATCCAACGCATAACAATTAATTATAGCATATATACGTCAAAAAGTAAAATTTTTTATTGATTTTATGCTATTTTTTATTACTTCTCATTTGATAGGTTCTGAATAACATTTTTATTTAACAAAAAAGACAATCCATTTTAAATTGCCAATTATAAAAATAAATCTTAAATTTTAATTCTAGTAAAATAGTGGTCTTCATTTTCATTAAATATATAAGCCCCACAGTTTAGCTGAGTTTTTAAAGAGTATGCATTATCCTTATTTACACTCATATAAATTTCATCTTCTTCAATTTCATCTTTTATAAGCTCAATAACTAATTTAAGACCCCTAGTTGCATAGCCTCTATTTCTATATTTTTTATAATTCCATAACCGATATGTCCTGCACCCTCTCTTAAAGAGTCATTAAGCTTTTTTCGTACTTTAAAAAGTCCTACAATTTCATCATCATCCCATAAAAAATAATAATTTTGAGGAACTCTGTTCGGTTTTAAATCTATTCCCTTAGATTGTTTTTCACAAGTTGGAATTATCTCATTTACAAATTCTTCAAATGAAACATTATAAAATTTATTCTCAAATCCATTCTCATCTTTAGGAATCGAAGTTATTGCAATATATTCTTTCTTTGCATCTTCAATATTCATCTCTTTTAAAAATAGCATATAATCACCTTAAATTTCTATAAATTTCTGAGCATAATCGTCTTTTATATTCAACTCATCTATTTTATTTTTTATTTCTTCATATTCAAAATACAATCCTATTAAACTCTCAAATTTATTATCGTATCCAATATTGATTTTTTCAATTCTTCCACCTTCAATTTCAACAGTATAATCTCTTTCTTTATCTAAAATAAAAGTACATTTAGGAGATTGTCCATATATCCAATCTTTTGTAGCATATTTTTCAGATTTTATTTTATCTATTTTTAAAATATCTTCTTTTGTTAATTCATATATTTCAAAATTCTCTTGAGTTTTTAAAATTTCTGTTTTTAATTTTTCTAAAAAATCTGAAATTTCATAATCTAGCTTTGAAATCTCTTTTAAGTTTGCAACACTACTCTTAACAGATTTTGCAGATTTTGAAATAATTTTTTTGTTTTCAACATTCAATGCATTTCTTAAATTATCTAAATTACTATCAAATAAAATGCAGCCATGATGTAGAACTCTTTTCTTTCTCATAAATTGAGAATGTCCACAAATTTTCTTTTCTTCAACTCTAAAGTCATTTCTAGGAGAAATATTAGCATCAATATTCAAATTCAAAAGAGCTTTATACATGGGCTTTAAAAATTCCTTAAAATCCAGTGCAGTATCTCCTGTAGTATTTGTTATGTAAGTATAATTTAGATTTCCAAAATCGTGAACAACTGTCCCACCTCCCGAAAGTCTTCTAGCAATCTTAATATTATTATCAAAACAGTATTTCATATTCAATTCTTCTATTAAATTTTGATGTTTTCCAATAACTACAGATGGTTCATTTATCCAAAGCATAAAAACTTCATCTTCCTTAAATTTTTCAAAAATATATTCTTCCATAGCCAAGTTAAAATATACATCTGTGATTTTATTTTTTATAAAAATCATAATTTCTCCTCAATTTCAAAAGTATTAGAACTATTTTATCATATTCATTAAAAAAAGGATAGAACTTCTATCCTTTTTCAATAGTTATATTTATTTTACTTTTTAGGTAAATGTACACTGACTCCTTCAATATCTGCAATAGCTTCATAAATTGCTTCTGAGAAAGTTGGATGTCCAAATACCATTTTAATTGCTTCTTCAACAATGATTTCTGATTGCATTAAAATTGAAACTTCATTAATCAATTCGGATGCTCTAGGTCCAACAATATGAGCTCCTAATATTTCTCCATATCTTGCATCAGCAATAATTTTAACCATTCCTGATGAATCTCCATGAGCCAAAGCTCTTCCGTTTGCACTGTAGTTGAATTTACCAACTTTAACATCATAAGATTTTTTAGCTTCTTCTTCAGTTAAACCTACACTACCTATTTCAGGATATGTGTAAATTGCTCTAGGAATTATATTGTTATTGTACTTGTCTGATTTGCCTTCAACTATTTCTGAAGCAGCAATATATCCCATTTTAAATGCAGCATGTGCAAGAAGATTTTTACCATTAACATCTCCAGGAACATAAACATTCTTTAAACTTGATTGCATTTTTTCATTAGCAACTACATTTCCATCTGAAACTTCAAGTTTTACATCTTTTAATGCAGTTAAATCAGCTTCTCTAGTTGAAAGTAAAATTACTTTTGCACTAGCAACTTCTTCTGAACCTGCTAATACTTTTTCTCCAGAAATTTCAGTAATTTCTTTACCAAAGATAAATTTAATTCCTGATTTTTCTAAAGACTTGATTAAAATTGAAGAAACTTCTGAATCTACAACTTCAATTGCTGATTCTTTTCTTTCAACAACAGTTACTTTACTTCCAAAAGAACTGAATATTTGAGCCATTTCAACTCCAATATAATCCGCTCCAATTATTACTAATGATTCAGGTGCTTCTTTTAAATCTAAGGCTTCATCAGTATCTATAACATTTGAGCTATCTGAACCTTTAATATTTTTAACACATTTAGATCCACCAGCAAAAATTACAGAACCACATACAAGCTCTTTTCCGCTTTCTAAAGTAACATTTCCATTTGAATTAATATAAGCTGTTTCTTTAAACATTTCTACTGAATTGCTCTTTAATAAGAATTCTACTCCAGCTGTAAGTTTCTTTACTATTGAATTTTTGAATTTTAAAGCCTTTGCAACATCAACAGTAGCATTATCATTTTCTAAAATGATTCCTCTCTTGCTAGACGCTTTAATTCTTTCTATATCTTCAACATTTTGTAAATATGTTTTTGTTGGAATACAACCTCTATTTAGACAAGTTCCACCAAATTTATTATTTTCAGCTATTGCAACTTTTGCTCCTTTTTGAGCAGCTTTAATCGCTGAATAATAACCTGCAGGACCAGCACCAATTACAACAACATCATATTCACCATCTTTTAATTCTTTTTTATTTTCAGTATTAACTTCAACTACTTTTTCTTCAGTCTTTTCTTTTACTTCTTCCTTAACTTCTCCTTTAACAGGTGCTGAAGTAGTTTCAGGAATAACATCTCCTTCATCTCCAATATATGCAATAGTTGTTATTACTGGAACAATTTCTCCATCATGCTTTAATATTTTAAGCAAAGTTCCAGAAGCCTCAGCTTCAATTTCCATATTAACCTTATCAGTCATAATTTCTAAAATTATTTCTCCGGCTTCAACTTTGTCGCCCTCTTTTTTAAGCCATTTTACAATTTGGCCTTCTTCCATTTCACTACCAGCTTTTGGCATTATTACTTCTGTTAACATAATTTTCTCCTCACACTAAACTAAAATTGAAATAGGATTTTCTAAATAATTTTTCAAAGTATTTAAAAACTTCGCTGCTTCCATTCCATCAACAACCCTATGATCAACAGTAATTGATAATTTCATAATAGGTCTTACAGTTATTTCTCCATTAAGAACAACTGGCTTATCAACAGTTGCACTTACACCTAAAATAGCACTATTAGGTTGATTTATAATAGGAGCAAAAGAATCAATTCCAAACATTCCTAAATTACTAATTGTAAATGTACTGTCTTCTAATTCTTCTGACTCTAATTTCATTTCAACAGCTTTTTTAGTTAAGTCCTTTAATGAAATCATAAGTTCTCTTAAATTCATTTTCTCAGCATTTTTAACAACCGGAGTTAAAAGTCCACTTTCAAGACCAACAGCCATAGCAAGATTTACATATTTATGAAGTAAAATTTTAGTTCCATCTGCTGATAAACTACAATTTACATATGGATGTTTCATTAAACTCTTAACAGTTGCTAAAGAAATTATATCTGTAATAGTAAGTTTATATCCTGTTTCATCAATTAATTGTTGCATAATATTAGCTCTTAAGTTTTTAACTTCAGTCATATCAACTTCTATATTTGCTACAAAAACTGGTGCTGTGAAATAACTTTCACTCATTCTCTTGGCAACAGTTCTTCTCATCATTGACATTGGAACTTCTTCAACTTCACCATATGATTTTTTAACTTCTTGAGTTTCGATTTGTTGTTCTTCAACTGCTTTTTCTGTAGAAATTACATCTTTATTTGCTAAAAATTCTAAAACATCTTCCTTTAAAATCTTACCATTAACTCCAGTTCCAGTTACCTTAGTTAAATCAACACCTTCAACTTCTGCAATTTTTTTCGCAAGAGAAGAAACTTTAATAATTCCAAAATTTTTAAAATTTAAAACATCTTCTTTTTGAATTCTTCCCTTAGGGCCTGTTCCTTTTAGCAATGATAAGTCGATATTATTTTGCTTAGATAAAAATCTTGCAGCAGGTGTTGCTCTTAATTTTATATCAGACATAATTTCCTCCTATCTATTAACTGCTTTTCTAATTGTATTTTTAATATCTTCAACACTTGGTACAATTACTGCTTCTAAGTTTTTAGCAGAAGGTATATTTGTGTCGGCTCCAGCAAGTCTATAAATTGGTGCATCTAAATAATCAAAAGCATCACTTTCAGCAATTCTAGCTGAAATTTCTCCACCAAATCCACCTGTTTTAAATGAATCATGGCAAAGAACAAGTCTTCCTGTTTTCTTAACAGATTCAACTATCAAGTCTTCATCTAAAGGTACTAATGTTATTGGGTCAACAACTTCAACACTAATTCCTTCAGCTTTTAATTCTTCAGCTGCTTGTAAAGCTCTTTCTAACATTCTTCCCCAAGAAACTAAAGTTACATCTTTGCCTTCAACTTTAACTTCTCCTTTTCCAATTTCAACGATTTCTCCAACCTTTACTTCGCCTTTTCTTCCAAAAAGGGCTTTAGATTCAATGAAAATTACTGGATTATTATCTCTTATTGATGCTTTTAATATTCCATAAGCATCGTTCACTGTTCCAGGAGCAACAACTTTTAATCCCGGAATATGACAGAACCATGATTCAAGAGCCTTGCAGTGTTGAGCAGCGGCTCCAGTACCAGATCCAGATGCACAACGATAAACAACTGGAACACTTACTTCTCCACCTAACATATATCTCATTGGAGCAGCTTCATTTACTATAGCATCCATCGCTATTGTAACAAAATCCATAAAAGTTAAATCAACGATAGGGCGCATTCCAACAGACGCTGCACCTGCGGCAGCTCCTGCTATAGCAGCTTCACTTATAGGACAATCTCTAACTCTTTCTTCTCCAAATTCTTCAAGCATTCCGACAGTAGTTCCGAAATCTCCTCCGAAAATACCAACATCTTCTCCCATTAAAAATACATTTTCATCTCTACGCATTTCTTCGGACATCGCCTCTTTTATTGCTTCACGCAAAGTCATAATCTTTATTTCACTAGCCATAATCTTCTCCTATTAAATAATATTAAGCATAATTATCAGTACAAGCATCTTTTTCATCTGCTAAAGGTGATTCCTTAGCAAATGTTATTGCATCAGCGATTACTTTCTTTACACTTTCTTCCATTTCATCAAGTTCACTTTCAGTCGCAATTTTATTTTCAACCAAATATTTTTTAAATGCAACATTTGGATCTTTTTCTTTCCATTCGTCAACTTCTTTTTTATCTCTATATTTTCCTGCATCTGAAGCAGAGTGACCAAACCATCTATAGCTTTTCGCTTCAACCAAAACAGGTCCATTACCTTCCCTAGCGTAATCAAGTGCTTCACTCATAGCATCATAAACATCTAAAACATTATTACCATCTTCAACATAAATTGATTTCACTTTATAAGCCTCTGCTCTATCAACAACCCTTTCAACAGTCATTGATCTTTGTTGAGACATTGAAATACCATATTTATTATTTATTACATAAAATATTAAAGGTAATTTCCATATTGATGCCATATTTAAACATTCATGAAAACTTCCTTCATTTGTAGCACTTTCACCCATGCAACAAACAACAACATTTCCTGTCTTTTTCATCTTTTGAGCAAGAGCAGCACCTGTACTTAAACCATGTCCACCGCCAACAATACCATTACATCCCATATTGTTTACTTCCAAATTGTAAAGATGCATACTGCCTCCACGGCCTTTACATTGACCAGTAGATTTTCCCAAAATTTCTGCCATCATTTTATTTATATCAATACCTTTTGTAATTGTTTGACCATGTCCTCTATGATTTGAATACATTAAATCTTCTTTTCTCATGGGATAAATAGCACCTACATTCGCAGCTTCTTCTCCAACAGAATAATGTGTCATTCCATGAATAAAACCTCTTGAATATAATTTACTAAGTTCCATATCAAAATGTCTTATAAGTAACATTTTGTCATACATTTCCAAAAGTTCTTTTTTTGTTAATTTTTTTGAACTACTCACAATAAACCTCCAAAATTAAATATCAAAATTATTATTTTGTATTATGTATTTACCTCATATTAATAAGATATATCAAAACTTATTTAATTTTTTAACAATAAATTTTTAGAAATTTAATAATTGTGATTTAAATCACTATAACTTTTTATTTTTTTATTACTTTTTTGTAATTATTTTATTTTTTATATAATTATGATAAAATATACCTGTTAGAAAAATTTTAAGGAGAATATTATGAAAAAATTTTCAAAAATATTTTTTATATTAATAGCATTTATTCTAGTGTCCTGCTCAAATAGCAAAAAAGAAAAACAAAATGATAATTCTAAAACTTCAAATACAGAAATAATAACTGCTATTAAAAAACAAGATTATAATTTTAATCCCAAATTATCAAATAGTTTAAATAATGACTCAGTCGTATCTCAACTTTTTGAAGGACTTACTGAATATTCATCACATGGAAAAGTTGCTTTAAATCAAGCTGAGAGTATTGAAAAAAGTCAAGATTTTAAAAAATGGACAATTACTCTTAGAGAAAATTTAAAATGGTCAGACGGTTCTAATATTACGGCAGAAGATTATGTAGAATCTTGGATTAGTATTCTAAATAAAGAAAATAATAATCCTAATGCTTTTAAACTATTTTTTATTAAAGATGCAAAAAAATTATATGATGGAAAAATAAAATCAAATGAATTTAAAGGAATTACGATTACAAATAAAAATACCATAGAAGTCAATATGGAATATCCTGTTAAAAACTTTGATGAAATTCTTTCAAATGTATTTATGTTCCCTACTAAAAAAGATAGTAAGATTGACAAAGAAAATCTTATTACTAATAGTGCTTTTAAATTAAAAAGCTACACCGATGAAGAAATAATTTTAGAACAAAATGAAAATTATTGGGATAATATAAATACAAAGATTAAAAAAGTAACTCTGAAATTAGTAGAAAATGAGATATTAGCTTATCAACTTTTCGACTTAAAACAAATTGACTTTTTCGGTCTTCCATTTTATGAAATCCCTTATGAAAGACGTCTTGACTCAAGTAAAAAACCTGAACTTTTAAATTTCAAAACTAATATTTTTGAATTTCTAAAACTAGATACAGAAAATAAAATGTTACAAAATAACACTTTGAGAAAAAATTTGGAAACTCTAATAGATTCTAAATTTTTAGCAGAATTCATTTTGTACAACAATTCTGAACCTATATTAAAAAAAGAAAACTTAGTTTCAGATCAAATTTCTAAGTTAAAAAATGAATTTGATGAAATTTTAAAATCTTCAAATTTACAAAATGAAATTCTCACTTTAAAACATAATGGAACAAAGTTATCAGAAAGAATTTTGGCTTCATTGTCTAAGGAATGGATTGATAAATACAGAATAAAAGTAAGTATTACAGGTGATAACAATGCATCAATTACACATTCAACATTTAATATAGGTACAACTGATGAAATGGATATTAAATACTATATAAATCATTATTTACAAAATGATGACTTTTCGAAAATGTATACTTCAATTGAAGATATTAAAAAAGATAATCTCATTTTCCCGTTATATAAACGTTCGTTTTCAGTACTTGTTCACAACAATATTCAAGGGTTATATGTAAGTCCGAATGGACTAATGCTGATAAAAAATTTATTAAAACAATAATCAGAATTTATATCTTAATATTTATATTTTATGATATAATATATCTGATAAAAAAATTATTATATAGGGGTTTAGGTTATGAAAAAAATTTTATTAATTTCAACAGGCGGAACAATAGCATCAATGCCAACTGATGAAGGTTTGACACCAAAAATCAATTCAAAAAAATTACTAGAATATTTAAATTTTACAAAATTGGATTTCAAAATAGATACAATAAATCTTTTAAACGTAGATTCAACAGATATGCAACCTGAACACTGGTTAAGAATAAAAGATGAAATAAAAAATAATTATGAAAAATATGACGGTTTTGTTATAACTCATGGAACAGATACCATGGCATATACTGCTTCAGCCTTATCATATTTAATACAAAATAGTCAAAAACCTATTGTTTTAACTGGTTCTCAAAAGTCAATAGATATGCATATAACGGACGCAAAAAATAATTTGTTAAATAGTCTTTTATATGTGTCAAAAAGTAGTTCAAAGGGTGTAAGCATTGTCTTTGACGGAAAAGTAATTGCTGGAACAAGAGCAAGAAAAGAAAGAACTAAAAGCTTTGACGCTTTCTCATCTGTAAACTTTCCATTCCTAGCAATTATGCAAGATGAAAAAATTTATAGATATATAAACAATGAAGATGAAAATAAAGAAGTTAAGTTTTATGACTCATTAAATACTAATGTTTTTGTATTAAAACTAATTCCTTCAATGACTGCTAAAATTCTACCTGAAATTTTCAAAAACTACGATGCAATAATAATAGAAAGTTTTGGCGTTGGCGGAATTCCAAAAACAATAGAAACAGAACTAAAGAAACTAATTTTAGAATACAATAATCAAAAGACAATAATAATGACAACTCAAGTACCACAAGAAGGTTCTGATGTTGGAGTTTACGAAGTTGGAAAGAGAATAAGCTCAATATCTTATTTAGAATCTCACAATATGACTACAGAAGCAACAGTTACAAAAATAATGTGGATTCTAGGAAATTTCAATAATGATTTTGATACTGTAAAAAAATTATTCTATACAAAAATAAATAATGATATGATATTTAATGAGAATTAAAAAATTATAATATTACACAAAAAACTCAGGCAATCAACATGCCTGAGTTTTTTAATAAATTTTATAGGTGAGTTGTGTATTAAATTAACATATCTCTAGTTCTTATTTAAAATATACCTAAACCTGCAACAAATATAATTATTAATGCTATTGGTAATAAATAAGCTATTGGTTTGAAGAAAGATGGAACTCTAAGTCCTTTAGCTCCTACGTTAACTTCTTCTTTGAAGTTATCAAATTTCCAAACGAATAATACATAAAGTATTAATGCTATCGCACCAAGTGGCATCATTATATTTCCAGATAGATAATCTGCAAAGTCGAATAAATTCTTTCCTAAGATTTTAACTCCACTCATTATATTTAATCCAAATATTGTGAAAAGTCCTACTATAAAGATTGATGTTAAAGCATATATAGTACCTTTAGCTCTTGATAATTTTAACATATCTGAGAATGAAGAACTTATTGGTTCTAAGTATCCTAAAGCACTTGATAATGCCGCAAAGAACATTAATAAGAAGAACATAAATCCAAATACTTGTCCAAATGGCATATTCATAAATACATTTGACATTGTTACGAATAATAAGTTAGAACCAGAATCTGGTTTTAATCCTAATGCGAATACTGCAGGGAATGTTGCAAAACCAGCAATTAAAGCTGCTAATGTATCAAATCCAACTACCATTAATCCGTCTTCAGGAATATTAGAATCTTTCTTTAGGTAAGAACCATATACGAAAGCTCCACCACTAGCTATACCAACTGAGAAGAAACATTGTCCTAATGCAGTAAGAAATGTTTGAGGAGTTACTTTTGAGAAGTCAACATTTAAATACCATTTAATACCTTCTCCAGCTCCTGGTAATGTTACGGATCTTATAACTACTATAATTAACATAATAAATAATGCTGGCATCATAAACTTACAAGCTTTTTCAAGACCTGAATTTAAGTTTTTAGCAGCTATGACTCCTATTATTACTGTACAAACAAATGTCCAGAATAATAACTGAGTTGGGCTAGCCATCAAATCATTGAAGTTAGCTGTAAATTGTTCTGCAGTAAATCCTTTCATAGATCCTGTAATCATCTTAACAATATAAGCCATTATCCAACCCATGATGTTAATATAGTAAGTTAAAATGAAAAATGCACTTAAAACTCCAAGCCAACCAAAACTTACCCAAGGGCTACCTTTTTTAGTTAGTTTTCTCATACCAACGATCGGACTTGACATTGCTTTTCTACCTAAAGCAACTTCCATATAAAATAGAGGAACACCTATTAATACACAAATAGCTAAGTAAATTAATACGAATGCTCCACCACCATTTGTTCCTACTAAGTAAGGAAATCTCCAAACGTTTCCAAGGCCTATTGAAAATCCGGCGGCAGCCATAATATAACCAAATCGGCTATTCCAATTACTTCTGTTTTCTTCCATAAATTTATCCTCCTATAAATTTTAGGTTAACATTCCACTTACAGATTCATCTGTAAGCGGAATGTTTCTATTTATTTAACAAATTTTTCTTTAGAAAAATGTTGCTTCTTCTATAGTTGTTGCTAAAGAGTCAACCGCTCTTTCAACTAAATCTCTTCTAACTGCATATTCTTTATCTTTTTCTAAACTTGCATCCCCTACAGGATAAGGAATTGCAACTGTAGGAACAATTCTATTCGCTCCTACAGATTTTGAAATTGTAACAATAGTAGCCATATGAACAATTGGTATACCATATCTTTCGATTTCTTTTACTATCGTTGCACCGCAACGTGTACAAGTACCTCAAGTAGAAGTTAGTATAACACCGTCAACTCCGGCTTCTTTCAATTCTTTACCAATTTCTACACCAAATTTAATAGAATTTCCAACTGCTGTGCCTGTTCCAGTAGTAGTATAGAAATATTTATAAACTTCTCCAATTTTTCCTTCTTTTTCCATCTCTTTAAGAATATCAACTGGAGCTACTCTATCAGGCTTTTCATTTGCATAAACAGGGTCATAACCACCATGTATTGTACAATAATCTTTTCCCAATTCGTTTAAAGCAGAAATATCATATTTACCCCACTTTTGTGCAGATGCTGATTGAATTTTGTCAGGATTTCCTAATGGAACAATACCACCACTTGTAACAACTGCAATAACAGCTTTTGATAAATCAGCTATTGCTTTTGCAGGTTCTACTTTGTCAAATACTGGCATTGGAAGTTCTGTTTCAAATTCTTCTCCTCTTAATCTCTTCATCAACATATCAGTTGCTCTTGCAGCACCAATTTTTTCAGATAAAACAGTTAGTCTCTTACCTTGAGCAAAATATCCATCTACTAAAGGTTTAACAACTTCACCATTTAATAATTTTAAAGTTAATTTTCCCATTACTGGAAGTGCTTTACCCATTGAACTAGCAACATTTCCTGTTGGAACTACATAAGCGATTGACTTACAAGCGTCAAGTCCTGGGTTTTCTTCATACATTCCTGTAACAACTGGGATATTGTAATTTTCTGTTACAAATTTTGCAACTCCAGCACAAGCCATACCATATCTACCAGCATTAAATGCAGGCCCTGCTACAACAATGTCAGGATTAACTTTATCCATTACTTCTTTTATAAATTTTAAAGATTCGTCTAAATTTTCATTAAAGAAGTTATCACCACAAATAATTGTTCCAACAACTTTTGCGTCTTGTCCTAAACTTCTTTCAAAACCCATTGCAGGTCCAACTGCTTTTTCATCAAAAGTTGGAGCTACATGAGCCATTTCTTCTCCACCAATTTGTCCAAAAAATTGGTTGATATAATATAATACTTTTTTACTCAAAACTCTCACCCCTCTTAGTATAATTCAACAGTTGCATTGTGATAACCTATTTCGGAAGTAGCTCCTATAACGGCATTCAATTCACATTCAAGAGTTCCAGTTTCAGGATTATAAGCTCCATCCCAGCCACCAGCTAAATTAGCAATAGCTTCTGAATCTCCTAATACTTTATCAGCTTTTTCTAAATGAACAACATGACTTACATTACCTGTTGAAATAACAGCAACTGATTCTTTTGATGTATCTGTTAATGGTTGGCTCATTCCATCCCAACCTGAACATTCATCTGTTACAAGAACAGTTTTAATACCTTGTTTTTCAAGTCTTGTACAAATCATTACTAAGTCTGAGTCAGGGTTTCCGTAACCTTCTTCACTTACTATTACACCATTAGCTCCAAGTAGTTTACAAAGTTTTGCAGTGTAATCACAACATCTGAACTTTCCTGCTAAAGTTGTAAGTTCTGGAGTTAATACAACACCAACAAAATTAATATCTTTTCCATGTCTATTGTATAAATCTAAAATACAAGCATTATTTTGATGTTGGTAAGTAGTAATCTTATCACATGCAGCAACACAGTTTCCGCTTATTACAGCTCCATCTAATTCTTCATTTGGATGAATTAATGTAGGTAAAGTTTGTCTTGTACATGTTCCATAAATATATCCATCATGAAGTAATCCTTGTGAAATTAACATTTCAACATAAACTACCTTTGGTAAATTAGGATATTTTTTGGTTTCTTCATCATTGTCACCTATGCCATACTCAACAGTTTCATCAATCTTAGCATTTCTTCCTGCTTCACCGATTAATTCACTTGCTTTAAGTCCAACAAGTCTAACAACTTCTTCATGTTCATGTGGATGTAATCCATCAACAACTTTAATATCTACAACGATATTATATGTCTTAGAAAATGGAGTCCATTTTGCTCCTTCTCCCCACATATCAATAACACCTTCTTGGAAACCTACAATGTCTCCAATTGTAACAACTGCTGCTCCATAAAGAACATTTACAACACCTTCTCCTAATTGAGCAACATCTGTTGTAACTCCTGCAAATCCTTTTGCCCCTTCAATTTTTACTCTAGGTTCAATAACGTCCTTTACAGGGATAATTCTTGCCTTTTCACCAGGTTTTGCAAAGTCAATATCAATATCTTTAACTCCTGGTTCTTTCTTTAATTCATTAACTATTTCTTCTTTGTTAATAAATAAAGTATGATTTTCTACTTTAGTTTCTTCACCAAATGCCAAATCCTTAATGAAGATTCTGTTCATTTGAAGTTTCAAAATACCACCTCCACTTATTTTTCTAGTTTACTAAGTGCTTTATATTCTTCCAATGCACTCTCAACTAGTGTTAAATCGACAATTTCATAATCTTTAACATTTTTGAAATCAACATTTCTATTCTTCATTGTTAAATTATATTTGTCAATTGCTTCTTCAATGATTAATGTGCTATTTTCATCAAAACCGTTACCGTCTTCAATCACAATACTTCTAATTGAAGAAAAAACCATTCTGATACTAGCTGGCAAAGGATGACTTACCAAGGAGCATCCTTTATGTATTAAATCTCTTGTAGCAATTAAAACATCAATATAATTTCCATCAACAAATTCAACACAATCAAATTTTTCTTTTACTAAAGAATTATTTGATACAATTTTTAAACTCAAATAAATCACTTCCTTTGTTAGATGTATTATAATATATTCTTTTAAGTATTTCAAAAGTATTTTATCTGTTTTTTTATGAATGAAAATGTTAAATAGTTAATATTTATTCATTATATATTGATTTTTAGCAATTATTGTTACTATAAAAAAATTTTATGAAAGTTTACTTTTTCATAGAGAAAAATTGCAAAAATGTAATAAATAACAAAATTTATATAATGCTAAATTTTTTATTTAATTTTTTAACAATTAAATTTATTTATATTGGAATAATTAACTTCTTAAATTAATTTATTTAAAATTAAATTTACTAGAAATTGAACAACTCCTAAATATTTTTAAAATTATTCTATAAATTAAATCAAGAATTCTACTCCTCCACAACACCTCACATCAAATGGTCCCCGAGAACCTTGTTGTTTTACAATAAAAAAAGTGATTAGTAAATCTAATCACTTCAAATCATTATAATAATGCTGATTTTATTTTTTCTACAAAATCCTCAATATGCTCTTTTGCATATTTTTCAGCCATTTCTTCATCTTTATTTTCAAATGCTTCCACAATCTTTTTAAATGTTCTAGTAAAAATCTCCATATCACTAAAATATATATCACAATAATGCCATAATCTTTCCGTTTGACAATGCAAATCTGATAATATATCTATAAGCCAAGGATTCGCACAAGATTTTGTAACAATTTTGTGAAATTCTTCATCTAGCAAAATTGCTTCTTGATAATCTTTTGTTGTATCATATGTTTCTAAAGTTGAAACTATTTCTTTAAGTCTTTTTTTATCTTCATCAGTTAATTTTGAAACTGCAAGCTTCGTAGCAAGTGGATCTAAAACTTTTGTAACTTCAAATAGAGATTTAATATTTAAAAAGTTTAGTGTTGCAACCTGAACACCATATCTTGGAACAATATCAACTAATTTTATAGCCTCTAATTGTTGAAATACAGCTCTTATTGGTGTTCTACTTACTCCAAACTCTTCAGATAATTCAATTTCATTTAGTATTTTTCCAGGTTCATATTCTAAAGTTACAATTCTATCTTTTAAAACATTAAAAATATCCTCTTTTGTTCTCCCTACTTTATCCATAAAAAACTCCTACATTAACCCAATCATATGATTAATTACATCTAATGATTCAGTTCCTAAAACACATATTTCATACATTTTATTTCTTCTTACATCAACAATCTGACAAGTTGTTTCCTCACAATTCATATCATTTTGATTTTGTCGTGAAACATAACCATATTCATCATCTAAATCGTCAAATCCTAAAAAGAATTTTTTTTCGTTAATTGTATCAGAAATTAAAATTTTAAAATCTTCTGTACTTTTTTCAGATAGATACTTTTCATCTAAAACAAAGCCATCTGAACTGCTATATTCACTTAAAAATATAGCATTATCTGTTGTTAAATAACCTTTAATTTTATTGTTATATTCAAACCAGCTTGGTATCCTTAATGAAAAATCCAAATCCTTTAAAAATTTATCATAAAAATGATATCCAACTTCATATCTAACTTTTCTGTATGCAAAATTTGATGTTGAAAATTTATTAACTCCTAAGTATTTATATATTTCTCTAGAATATTTTTGTGGTAAATGGATCAGTACATTATTTTCGATTAAGTTTTCAAACATAAACATAACCATAGATAATCTTTCATCAAAATCATCCACTAATGTTAAATCTTTTAAATTATTCCAAACATGATAAAGTAGATAATTTTCATCAGAATAAGGGTCTATTACTTGTTCGTTAAAAAGCAAAACTCTTTTTTTAAGTCCTTCAATATCATTTATATACAAGTTTTCAAACTCGGACAAAGTCATTACTCCTAAATATGTACAAACATAATCTTCAGTAGTTATAGGAAAAGCTTTTTGATTATCCATAAATACAGATCTAATTCTAATACTATCTCTATTATTTAAAATTAATTCTACTCTATCTTTAAACCACCTATTATATAGTTCATTAAGTTTTTCAAAATTATTATCTTTATAGAAACCTGTATCATCTTTTATTTCAAATTTACATCCTAAGAATGTAAATAATTCATTAACAAAATTTACAACTAGGGTATGATAGCCTGCTCCATAGTAACAAGTTTCTGTTTTCATTTCAATAAAATCATCAATTTTAAAATTCAAAGACAGATAAGGAAGAATTTCAAAATTTAAAATCATTTCACCATCAACTTCTTCTAGTGAAAAACCATAATTATCATTTTCGGCAAATTCGTCGATTTTTTCTAAAAAAACATCAATATCGTATTGAAATTTAACACTTAATCCAAAATTTTCCATAAAACACCTCTATCAACAATCAAATCATCTTTTTTATTTTATCATAAATTACAAACAATATCAAACTGTTAATATAAGTATTTTTTGTGGTATAACTAAATTAGTTTAATAATTTTTAAGGAGAGGTTGTTATGAAACAGAGATTTTTAAATTTTATGAAAGATAGATATGGTTGGGATATTTTAAATAATATTATAATTTACCTATCATTTGGATTTGCAGTTGTTAGTTTATTTAAGAAGAGTGATATTTTAGCAATAACTTCATTAATTTTATTTTCTATTGCTATGTTTAGGATGTTCTCAAAAAACATGAGAAAAAGAGCAATGGAGCAACTAAAATTTTTTAATCTAATTTCTCCAATATACTCCAGACTTTTAAAATTGTCATCTAAGGATAGAAAAAATTACAAATATTTTAAATGTAAAAATTGTGGACAGGAACTCAGAATTCCAAAAGGAAAAGGAAAGATAAAAGTTATTTGTCCAAATTGTAAATATGAAGAAATAAAAAAAAGCTAGAGTAAATTTGATACACAAAAACCCCTAAATTCATATAAAATGTATTTAGGGGTTTTTATCTTTTTATTATAACTTTTATTTTATTTTTTCTATAATTCTAGATTTTGTGTCAAAGTTATCATCTGTTCCACTGAATGAGGCATCTTGTTTTGACATAGAAAGCATTATATCTAAAATATCTTTAAATTCATTTACTTCTTTTGTTTTATTTTCTAATTCATCAATTCCCTTTTGCTTAAATTCTCCTAATTTTGAACTAAATTCTTTTTGTGATGAAGTCAATTTATCACTACCTTCTTTTAATTGATCAGTACTTGAATCCATTTTTTTAAGTCCTTCATTAAGTGAATTAATAGCGTTTGAGAATGGAATAATAGCTTGTTCTTTGACTTGAGATAATGAGTTTAAAATTTGAGATTGTGTTTTAAATTCACCTAACCCATTAGCTAATTGCCCAGAACCATTCTTTAAAGAATTAGAATTTTCATCTAATTTACTCATCGCTGATTGTAACATTCCCATTGCAACTTTATTTTGATTAGTAGCTGATTTTAAACTTTCAGTTCCTGTTTTTATTTTTCCTGTTGCCCCATCTAGTTGTTCTATTGAAGATTTCAAAACTTTTAAATCATCAGCTTTCATACTTTCTCCAATTTTAGAAAGACCTGCATTTAAATCTGTTGTTGATTTTTCAAGTTGAACTTTTGATTCATTCATCTTAGTATAAACAGTTAATAAACCATCAGATAAATCAGAATTTGCTTTTAAAAGTTTATCAGAATTACTTGCAAGTTCTGACATAGCTTGTGCTAAAGTATTTATTTTAGATAAACCAGTTTGTTTTGCTTTCAAAGTTTTTGATTCATTTAACAAGTCATTTTTTGTTTTATTTAGGATAGATATCTCAGATGTCAAACTTCCATCTTTATTTTTGTTTGATAAATCATCAATGACTTTTTGAATATTATTTGCTTTTGCTTCTAAATTTTTAATATCATTTTCTAAAGAAATATTAGAATTTAAACTCTTAGTTGAATTTTCAACTTGATGTATTTTTGTATTAAATTCTTTAGTTGAATTCTTTAATTGTATAGACTTTTTAGACATTTCTTCTATAGCAGAAACAATCTTTCCATAGCTAGCTCCTAAATTACTCATTCCTTGAGATAACTGAGTTGATTTATTTAATAATTCATCTTTTTGAGAGATTAAATTGTCAATTTTTTTACTACCTTCCTTCATTTTTCCAGTAGCATTTTTTAATTTTTCTACTCCATTATCCAAATCATTTGAACCTTTGTCAATTAAAGTTGCTCCATTTTGAATTTTTTCAACATTTTCAGTTATTTTACTAACTGCACCAGTATAATTATTAACTCCATTAGAAAGTTGTAAACTACCATTATACATTTCAGAAATATAATTTTGAATTACTCCAACTTTTGGTGCTAAAGAATCAAATTTTCCTTTAATTTTTTCCATTGAGCTATATAATTTCTCTGTTCCTGAATATATTTGTTTTACTCCTCCTTGCAATTGACCTATACCATTATTTAATTTTTCTTGTCCTTCAGATAATTTTACTGAAGCATCAAATAATTTTTGAGAATTATCTTCTAATTGTTGTATTCCATCTTTTAAATTATCAATAGAGTCTAAATTTTTATTTTCTTGAAAGAATTCATTTGTTATAACTGAATAAATTTCAATAGGCTTATAATCCTTTATATCCATTTCCAAAGATATTGAATCTTTAAATATTTTTAAATCTTTATCTTTATTAATGCTATCAAAATTTTGCTTTAATCCAGGAGTTAAAATTGAGGTAACAATTTGATTTTTGCCATCTTTAATAATCTTAACATCATCAGATTTTATATCACTCACTTTTTCATCATCAAAAACCATAGCAGTAGCTACAATATAAGGTGAATAAACTTCCTGAGTTTTCCCATTTACACTTTTAGTTTCATGCCTATTGTTTTTTGAACTTAAAACTATTTTTAAATGTCCACTTTTCCCGTCTAATTCTGAATTTGATACTTCTTTATCATCTAAATAATACTTTACTGTCAACTCTACAGGTAAATTTTTATCAGTTTTTCCTTGATAATATATGTCTTTTTCAGATTCATTCCAATTTAAATACCCGTTTTCTTCGGTTACTGTTTTATCATTTTTTAAATTCTTAACTTCTTTTAAATCAGATTTATCTTTAACATTAATATTTTTATCAGAATTTAACCAAACTGATACTGTCTTATCTTTGACTTCATTTCCGTCTATTGTTACATAAACTGTTTCACTTTTTTTTATAGTATTTTTTTCTTCTGCAAATGAAATATTTACAATAATCATTGAAAAAACTATACCTAATGCTATAGCTTTTTGAAATTTTTTATTCATAATCTTACACTCCTTTACGCCAAATTTTTTGTTGTTTTCTTAATAAATGGAAAAGTTACACTCAACAAAGCAGGTAACAAAATTATAATTACTAACATACTTATAATCGCTCCCCTTGCTAAAAACATACATATTGTAGACACTATTTCCATTTTAGAATAAATTCCAACTCCAATAGTAGCTGCCATAAATGATAATGCACTTGTTACTATTGATTTAGATGTTTCTTTTACAGAAATTCTTAATGAATTATTTATATCTTTTGTCTTACTATACTCATGTAAAAATCTATCAGTCATTAAAATAGAATAATCTATAGTTGATCCCAATTGAATTACTCCAATTATTATTGATGTAATAAATGGTATTGTCTGTCCTATAAAGTAAGGGATTGCCATATTAATTTGAATAGCTAATTCAATTGCTGATATCAAGATAATTGGTATTCCTATAGACTTAAATGCAATAGCTATAATAATAAAAACAATTACTATTGAAGCAATATTAACCATTTTAAAGTCTTTTTCAGAAACTTCTGTTAAATCATCTGTCAATACAGCTTCTCCTGTTAAATATCCCTTATCATCATATTTAGATATAATATTTCTAATTTCTTTAATTTGCTCATTAACTTCAGGGGATGCTGTTTGATATTCTGAGTTTATCATTATCATTTGATAACCATTCTTCACAAAATTATCTCTTAATTTATCAGGCAAAAACTCAGCAGGTAAAGTAACTCCAGTTACAGAATGTGTACTCAATACACTATTAATTCCATCTACTTTTTCTAATTCATCAATCATAGAAGTTAAACTAGAATTTGATAAATCTTCCTTAACAATTATAAAATGAGTACTTGCCATATTATAGTCTTTTTTCATTTTATTTAATGAAACAATAGAATCTAAATCTTTTGGCAAAGATCTATCCAAATTATAATATAGTTTAGTATTATTTGATCCGATAATCGCTGGAATAAAAAGTAAAAGAAAAACCATTGCTAATATTTTTCTTTTATTAATATCAAAATCTGCCAACTTATTAAATGACGGCAATAAAACTTTGTGATTATATCTATTTACTGCTTTTTCAGCAATTAATAGCATTGGCGGAAGTACAATCACAGTACATAACAATCCAATTAGAACACCCTTAGCCATTACAAGACCAATATCTTTTCCCAATGTTAATCTCATTAAAATCAAAACTAAAAATCCTGCAATAGTAGTAAGAGATGACGAACACAAAGAAGTAAATGTGTTTTCTATCGCCCTTTCCATAGCTTCATTTCTACTATTTCTTCTTTTCTTTTCTTCAACATATCTATGATATAGGAAAATAGAATAGTCCATAGTTACAGCCAATTGAAGAACAGCAGCTATTGCTTTAGTTAAGTACGAAATCTGGCCTAAGAATATATTAGTTCCAAAATTATAAATTACAGCATATCCTATTGTTAACATAAATACAAAAGGAATAACTGTAGATTCATTAGTAATACTCAATATAATTAAGCCTAAAACAATTGCTAATCCTACATATATTATAGTTTCCTTGTCTATCAAATCTTTTGTATCTTTAACTATTGAACTTACCCCACTTAGATATTTTTTATTAGATTTAATATTTCTTATACTTTCAATAGCATTCATGGTTTTAAATGAAGATGATGATTCATTAAATTTTACCATCATCAATGTACTATCTTTTGAATAAAAAATATTTTTAATTTTATCAGGTAAAAAATCACTGGGAACAGAATCGCCTATTATTGACGTTCTAGAAATAACATCTTCAACACCATCTATTTTCAATATTTCCTTTTTTAAATCTTCAGCTTCTTTATCACTACCATCCAAAATTACCATTCCTGTTGCAGCGTTTTTAAAATCTTTGTCTAGAATATCTTGACCTTGTGTTGAATTTAAATCTGCTGGCAAATATGAAAGTATATCATAATTTACACCAGTATTTTTATAACTAATTATTGAAGGAATCAATAACAAAGTCATAACAAGTAATACAAGTCTTGGATGATGTGAAATAAATTTTGCAAATTTTCTCATATTAATCTCCATTATTTAACAATATTTTTTTAATTACTTCAAATAAAACTGCTTTCATTTCATCAATAGATAAAATAGAATCTTTCATCATTGCACTTTTACAAGTTGAAATTACAATTTCAATAGTCAATGAAAGAATATATAACTTCTGTGAATCAGTATATTCATGTGAAAATAATTTTTCATATTTACTAAGTATAAATTTTAACGTTGTATCAGCTTCTATAAATCTTTCGTCATTCTCAATCTTTGCATATAGTGTCCAACTCATATTATGCGATATTAACTCTAAATCAAAAGGATTCTGTATAAAATAGTCTATAATATAATTTACAAAACAAGTATATCTTTCAATAGGATCAGTTTGTGTACATTTATTTTCAGCTTGAACAACTAAATTAATAGCTTTATCCAAAATTATTTTTTCTTTTAAATCTTGCTTACTTTTAAAATATAAATAAAAAGTTCCCAATCCAAACTCAGTTTTTAACATAATATCTCTAATCGTAGTTTTCTCATATCCTTTTTCCTGAAATAAATCAAGCGCAGATTGAATAATTTTATATTCTTTACTCATTTTTTTATCTTTAATATTAGTCATAATTCTCTCCTTTTTATAAACTGAACAATGTTCATTATTTTCACATTGAATATTATAACACTTTTATGAACATTGTTCAACCCTTTTTTTAATAAAAATAAAAAAATTTTTTTACATTCATTATTCTTATGCAAAAAAATTATTAAATAATAAAATTATTATTTTGTAAAAATGCTTAACAAATACTTGTAAATACACAAAAAGCTAGGATAATATCCTAGCTTTAAATATCTATTATTTATTTGTAGCTCCCTTACTTTTCAACATTTTTTCCATTTTTTCTGTAAAATGTACACTTCCGTCAGAAAGAATCCAATAAGCTTCTGCACCTTCGACTTTTTCTAAAAGTTTTTTACCTTCTTCAACATCCATTAAAAATAAACTTGTTGAAAGAAAATCTGCAAGACCAGAGTCATTACATAAAACTGTTACACTTTTTATTTTATCTTTAGGATAACCAGTTTTTGGGTCAATGATATGATTATAAACTTTATCTCCTACATAATAAAATCTTTGATAATCTCCACTAGTTACCGCACAAGTTTCATCTGTATAAATGACTTCTTTTATATCAACTTTTTCTGAATCAAACTTAGGATCTTGAATTCCTATCCCCCATTTGTTTTTATCTTTTTCTAAAGGACTTCCGATAGCTTTTACATTTCCACCTGCTGAAATTATTGCAGATTTTAAACCTATTGACTTTAACTTATTCATAACTTTTTCTACTGAATAACCTTTTGCAATAGCTCCAACATCAAGTTTCATATCTTTATCTTTTAGAAAAACCGTACTATTTTTCTTATCAATTACAATATTGTCAATATTGGTATGTTTTAATCCTTCTTTTATTTTATTATCATCTGGAAGTTTTCCCTTAAGATCAACAGCTGCATCCTTTTCAGCTTTCCAAAGAGAAGTTACACTTCCTATTGCAATATTATTTTTATCAGAGAGTTTTTTATAATTCTCAATAGAAAATTCCAAAAGCTCTATAATTTCTTTATCAACCTTAACAGGTTCTTTTCCCGCATTATCATTTATAGTTTTTATATTATTTTCATTAGCATTTTCAAAAGAATTGTAAAGATTGTGATATCTTTTCATATCTTCTTCCAATACTTTATAGTATTTATTAAATTCCTCTTCATTTGCACAATATGCACTAAAAGCTATATCTGTATCAAAAACGCCAAAAAAAGATTTTGAAAATTTCTTAAAGCTTGCACTTTCATTATTTTTATTCTCTTTTTTTGTTTCAACATTTTCTTCTTTCTTTGAACAAGCTCCAAAAACTAGACAACATAACAATAATCCTATAATTCTTCTATTAAATTTCTTCATATTTCTCCAACTTTAACTAAAATTTTTTCTGTCTTAAATACCAAATAGGATATATACTTGAAAATCCATCATAAATATCGTTAATCTTTTTTATATTTTCATTTATTATTTCATCTTCCACGTCATTACTTTCAACAAAAATATCATACAAATTTTCAATAATAGTATATACTCCTAGTAATTTAAAAAAAGCCCTTGGAACACTATTATTAAAATAACCATCTACAATTCCTGTCAGTAAGTTTGCATTATTATCATAATATAGATTCAAATTTCTAAACTCAAAGTAAGCGTCAGACCTTAAAATTTTATACTCCTCTATTATTTGAAACTTTCCGTTTTTTAATATCTTAATATCATTAAGTCCGTTAATTCCAATTATAGTAGTACAAGTTCTATCATTTAAACAATATCTATTTCTTTCTAAAAAATCAAAAAGAACATAATCAAGATTCCCTCTATACTTTCCTAGCCCATACTTATGTAAGAATTTATTTATCCTATAATTGTAATGCTTATTCCATCTACCACAATCACAGCCTTGAAAGCTTTTATGATATTCAAAAATAAATCTACCAACTTTAAAGCCTATATTATAAGCTTCTTCATCAGTTAAATTATTTTTTTCATCAATAACAAAAGGAATAATTCTATAACAGAACTTATCATTTAAAATTCCAATATCTTCATAAGAAATATTAGAAAATTCTTCAGATAATTTATTTAAACAATCGAAAATTTTACTTATTTTAGAAAACTTGCCAAAAGGAAACAGATTTAAAATATACTTTTCTTTTTTATTTTCCAAAATAAATTCTTTTTCACTTATTTTATTTACTTTTAATTTATTTTTTTTTACAAAATCTATGTTTTTTACTAATTCAAGCATATTTTCCCTCTATGTACTAAACTCCAACAGATTTTAAAAGCGCCTCATTAACCTTTTTCATAAAGAACTCATCTGTAAAGCCAACTTTTTCTCTAAGTCTTTTTTTATCTATAGTTCTTATTTGCTCCAACAATACAACAGAATTTTTTGGAAGTCCAAATTCCGCTGAAACTTCAACATGAGTTGGAAGTTTCACTTTATTCATCTGAGAAGTTATAGCTGCAATAATGACAGTCGGGCTGTATTTATTTCCAACATCGTTTTGAACAACAAGTACAGGTCTTACTCCTCCTTGTTCAGAACCTACAACGGGACTTAAATCAGCATAAAAAATATCTCCTCTTTTTACCTTCATATATTTTTTCTTTTAGTAAAACTAAAAATACTCCCTCTTAAATAGTCTTATTTAATTATTATATATTTTTAAAAGAAATAAATCAACACTTGATAACAATTATTAAAAATAATTTTATAAAAAAGTGTATCACAATGCAAATTATAAATAATAGATTCCCCATAGAAATCCATTATAATTTTATCCTTTAAAAAGCCAAATAGCTTTAAAAATTGAACTTTATCACTCAAAAATAAACCCTTTTTGATAATAATCAATAAATTTAAATAATGTGTTAATATGCATAGGATACCAAGATTCTAAATTTTCATTAATAGAACTATATATGTCATCAACATTCATCCATCTAACATTTCTTGTTTCGTTAAAATTTGGTTTTATTTTACCTTCAGCTTTACATAAAAAAGTTTGAAGAATAATTGAATAACCTCCTGATAAATTCTGAGTACAGCAAAATGGAGTATAACTATTAACGGTATATTCACCTACTTCTCTAATATCTATGTTATTTTCACCGATAATTTCTATAATTGTTAATCCTGTTTCCTCTCCTACTTCTCTTTTTAATGCTTTAAAAATATCTTCATATTCTCTAATCTTTCCTGCTGGTAATTCTAATAAACCTTTTTCAAAAATTTCATTTTCTTTATATCTTTCTTGAACTAAAATATTTAATTTATTATCCTTAATTCTGTAAATTAATGCCCCTACGGCTGGAATAGCAAAAACTTCTTTCAACAAATGTTCTCCTTATATAAATTTATTTACATCATCATACAAATTAATAAAAAATATAACATTTTTATAAGTAATGTCAATCAATCCTATTGTTTTCGTTTAAAAAATTTCTTCTTAAATAATCTTATTTGTTCATTATATATTTTTAAGAGAAATAAATCAATACTTAATAATCATTATTAAAAAATATTATAAAAAAAGTGGATATAAAATCCACCTTTAATTTTCAAATTATAATAGAAGTAATTTCTTACTTTAACTCTACAGTAGCTCCTACTTCTTCTAATTTAGCTTTCATTTGTTCAGCTTCTTCTTTAGCTACTCCTTCTTTAATAGCTTTTGGAGCGTTGTCAACTATTTCTTTAGCTTCTTTTAATCCTAATCCGCTTAAATCTTTAACAGCTTTAACAACTTTCATTTTTTCTGCTCCAACTGATGCTAAAATTACATCAAATTCAGATTTTTCTTCAGCTGCTCCAGCGCCTTCTCCACCAGCTACAGCTCCTCCACCTACTACTACAGGTGCTGCTGCAGAAACTCCAAATTTTTCTTCTGCTGCTTTAACTAATTCATTTAATTCAAGAACTGATAATTTTTCAATTGCTTCTAATATTTGTTCGAAATCCATAATATACCTCCTAAAATTTTATGCAACCATTAAGCTGCTTCTTCTTCTTTCTTTTTTCTTACTGCTTCTAACATATAAACTAAATTTGATACTGGAGCCTTTAAGCTTCCTAGTAACTTTGCAACAAGTACTTCTCTTGAAGGGATGCTTGCTACAGCCTTAACACCATTAGTGTCTAAAATCTTTCCTTCTAATATACCTGCTTTAATAACTAATTTTTCATTTGACTTTGCAAATTCATTAGTAATTCTTGCTGCCGCTGTTAAATCTTCTCCAGCAAATGCAACAGCACTTGGTCCTTCTAGATATTGATTGAATTCTTCATATCCTAATTCTTTGAAGGCTAATTTCATCATAGTATTTTTATATACTTTATATTGAACACCAGCTGCTCTGTACTTATTTCTTAAGTCAGTTACTTGTTCAACAGTTAAGCCTCTATAATCTACTAAAACTAAAGAACCTGAATTTTCGATTTTTTCTCTAATTTCTGATATAACAGCTTGCTTTTGTTCTAAAACAAAATCTTTCATCTTTTTCACCTCCACAAAAGGCTACATATTAAAAAATCTCTACCAAGAGTAGAGATAAAATACAAAATAAGTATTTCCACCTATGTAGGATTTTTAAACTAATGTCCCTACGGTCTTGGGTAGCCTATAAAATTAACATATATATTATACCATAATTTAAAATAAATGCAATACTTTTTTAAAAATTTTTTTATATTTCTTTTATTTTGTTTTTATGGTAGAATATATATTATTAGGAAAAATTCAAGGAGAGATAATGATAAAATATTTTTTAGTTTTATTAATTTCAATGGTACCTATTATAGAATTAAGAGGCGCTATTCCCTATTCGCAAGCAATGGGACTTCCAATTTTAAGTTCGTATATAATTGCACTAATAGGAAATTTAATTCCAGTTCCATTTGTTTACTTTCTTGCTAAAAAGATTTTACTTTGGGGTGAACATAAAAGGTACATTGGAAAGTTTTGTAAAAAGATTTTATTAAAAGGTCACAAAGCAGGAGAAAAAATTTTAAAAAAATCAGGAAAAAGCGGAATTTTACTTGCTCTTGCGATTTTCATAGGTATTCCATTTCCAGGTACTGGAGCCTATACAGGAATACTTGCTGCGAGTATTTTGGATATAGATTTTAAAACAAGTTTATTAGCCGCAATTTTAGGATTAATTCTATCAGGAATAATTATGGCTACAATTAGTCTTAATATTTTTTAAATTGGACAACTCAGTTGTCCTTTTCTATTGCAAAAAACTAAATTTTTAGTTATTATATAAGTAAGATAATTTTTATCTAATTTAATTTTGGAGGTAGTGTATGAAATTTAAAATTGGTAATTCCGGAATAGTTAAAGTTATTACTTTATTTGATGGCAAAGATATTTGCGGAATAAGTGAAGAATTAAAAGCTTATGTAAAAGAAAATAAACTTTTTAGTGGAAAAAGAGGCGAAATTTTTTCAAATCTAGGTCCAAATTCTGAAAATGTAATTTTATTAGGTTTAGGTAAAGAAGAAGAAAATTCTCTTGAAAATATTAGAAGAGCTTTTCTTTCTCTTGGAAAGCACTTAAAAGCTAATAAAGTAAAATCTTGCAATATAGAAATCAAAAAGTTTGATGGTATTTGTTATAAATTAACTGCTCAAGCTATGATTGAAGGAATTATAAATGTTAACTACAATTTTGACAACTTCTTAAAAGAAAAGAAAGAAAAATATGAATGTGAAGTATTCTTTACCGTTTTAGATAATAAAATAGAACATGTTGAAAGTGGAATAAAAGAAATTGAAGCAATAATGGAAGCAGTGTTTATGTGTAGAGATCTTGTAAACAGACCTGCTAATGATATTTATCCTGAAACTTTAGCGAAATTCGCAAAAGAAGAACTTGAAAAAGTAGGAGTAGAAGTTGAAGTTTTGGAAAAGAAACAAATTGAATCTTTAAAAATGGATGCTTTTCTATCAGTAGCTCAAGGTAGTGATTTACCACCTAAATTTATAATTATGAAACATTTACCAAATAAAGATGAAAAACCTATTGTTTTAGTTGGTAAAGGCTTAACTTATGATTCAGGTGGATATGCAATCAAACCTGCTACAGGAATGGTTACTATGAAAACTGATATGGGTGGAAGTGCCTCTGTTATTTCAACAATGTATGCAGTAGGAAAAATGAAAGTGCAAAGAAATGTAATTGCACTTGTTGCATCTTGTGAAAATATGATTAATGGTCATGCTTACAGAAATGGAGATATAATTTCTTCAATGAAAGGTTCAACTATTGAAGTAATTAATACTGATGCTGAAGGAAGATTGACTTTAGCAGACGCTATTTACTATGGAGCATCAAAATTAAACCCTGAATGTATAATTGATGTAGCAACTTTAACAGGTGCTTGTATTCAAGCCTTGGGTTCAAGAGTTATTGGAGCTGTAAGTAATAATGATGAAGTCTTTGCAAAAATTAAAGAATCAGCAGACTTTATGGGTGAATACTTATGGAGATTTCCTGTTTATGAAGAACATAAAGAAAGTGTAAAAGGAAAAGTTGGAGATTTATTAAATGTAACTGCTCCAGGAACCGGCGGAGCAATTACTGCAGGAGTTTTCTTAGAACACTTCGTTGAAAACACTCCTTGGGTTCATTTAGACATTGCAGGTCCTTCATACTCAAGTTCAGCTTGGGGAACAAATCCTGAAGGAGCAAGTGGTACTCCAGTAAAAACACTTTACAATTTTGTAAAAAAATACAATAAAAAATAATTAAGAATTTAAAAATGGTATGCTTTTAAAAGCATACCATTTTTTCTAAAATTTATATCTTTTTAATCTTAAACTGTTTAAAACAACACTTACTGAACTAAAACTCATTGTAAATCCTGCAAGCATAGGATTTAAGTATCCGAATGCAGCAAAAGGAATTGCAATAATATTATAGAAAAAAGCCCAGAATAAATTTTGTTTGATTATTTTAAGAGTTTGTTCACTTATATTGATTGAATTTAAAAGTGTGTTTAAATTCCCATTCATCAAAGTAATATCTGAAGTTTCCATTGCAATATCTGTTCCGGTTCCCATTGCAAAACTTATATCTGCACTTGCAAGAGCAGGAGCATCATTTATTCCATCCCCTACCATTGCAACAATTTTTCCTTGTTTTTGCAATTCTATAACTTTTTGAGATTTTTCATCTGGCATAACTTCATAAAGTACATTATCTATTCCAAGTTTATTTGCAACTTTTCTAGCAACTACTTCACTATCTCCAGTTATCATATAAACATCAATATTTTTTTCTTTTAATTTCTTAATTATTTCAAATGCATTATTTGAAATTTCATCTTCTAAAACTACAAAACCTGCAAATTCATTTCCTATAGAAATAAAGATTGTCAGTAATTCATTTTCTATATTTAGTTCTAATTTTCCAAGTTTTTCTTCAATATATTTTCTCTTTCCAATCAAAATTTCTTTGCCATTGTAATTAGCTTGAACTCCCATTCCAGCAATTACTTTCAAGTCTGAAATGTCCAATTCTTTTACATTTTTTTCTTTACAATAGTTTACAATAGATTTAGCAATAGGATGATCTGTATTTTTTTCTAAAGAATAAATTAGACCTAAGAAATCTTCTTCTGATAAATCAGTATTATTCTTTATATCAACAACTTTTAACTTTCCAGTTGTTAGCGTTCCTGTCTTATCAAAAATAATGCTATCCATTTTATGAATTTTTTCTAAGACTTCTCCACTCTTTATCAAAATTCCATTTTGTGCAGCGACTCCTGTTCCTGACATAATCGCTGTTGGTGTTGCCAAACCAAGTGAACAAGGACAAGCTATAACCATTACTGCACAGCTATTTAATAAGCTTGTTGTAAAATCTTTTGTTACAATATAAGTTATTACTAAAGTAGCTAAAGATGACAAAATTACACCTGGTACAAAATAACTTGAAATTTTATCTGCAAGTCTTTGAACAGGGGCTTTTTTTGTCTGAGCATTTTGAACTAAATCAAGTATTTTAGATAATACAGAATTTTCTACTGTACTCTTTACTTCAATTTTTAAAATTCCCTCTATATTATTAGTTGCTCCAATAACAGTATCTCCTATATTTTTTTCAACAGGAACAGATTCTCCGGTAATCATAGCTTGATTTACAGAACTATTCCCTGAAATAATAACACCATCAACAGGAATTTTTTCGTAAGGTTTAACTAAAACAATATCTCCAATTCTTACATCTTCAATATTCTTTTTAACTTCTCTATCTCCGTCAATTACAATTGCATAGTCCGCTTTCAAATCCATCAATTTCATAATTGCCCCGAAAGTATTTGACTTTGCATTTGCTTCAAAAAATTTACCAAGTAAGATTAGTGTTATAATCATTGCAGAACTGTCAAAATAAACATCAACACTTCCGATTAAAACTTTATAAACAGAATAAAAATACGCCATTGAAGTCCCAAAAGCTATTAAAACATCCATATTTGTACTTTTATTTTTTAAGTTTTTATAGGCGTTTATATAATATCTTTTACCTACATAAAATTGAACAACACTTGCCAAAGCCCATTGAATATAACCATTAAGCATAAATTTATGCAAATTGAACATATGGAAAAACATTGAAACCATAAGTGGTACACTAAATACTATCGAAATAATTAAGTCCTTTTTTAAGTCCTTAATTTCATCTTCATATATATTTTGTCTTTCCTTTTTTTCTTTTTTAACCGAAATTTTATATTTCTCTAAAATTGAATTTATTTCATCTAAAGAAACAACATCTTTTAAGTATTTTACTTTTAAAATGTCTTCTTCATCTTTTACTAAAACAGTATCTTTTTCTTTTAACTCAGAAATTATTTTTTCAATATCTTCAACTTTGATACTGCTCTTTTCAATTTTTACCTCATCTCTTTTCGGTTTATATCCAAGTCTCTTTATAACTCCAATAAGACCTTCAACTTTCGCTCCATCTTCAACGGATACTGTTACAGTTTTGCTCATAAGATTTACAGAGACGTCTTCAACTATTTTAAGCTTTGATAGTCCCTTTTCAACTTTCATAGAACAAGCTTGACAAGTCATTCCGTCAACAAAAATATTAACCTTTTTACTCAAAAGAAGCACCTCCTAATGACATTTTTGAAATTAAAAGCTCCAACAATAAATCTATATCTCTATTTTTTGTCTTAATATCTGATTCTACAGAATATGTTAAATCAATATAATTACATAGAGTTTTTATAGAAAAACTATCACAAACTGAATACAATTTTTTACATTCGTAATTTGAAATTTTTAACTCTTTTGAAATATAGTCTATATGTTTTTGTTTTAGTTTCAAAACTTTTACTCCTAAAAGATTTCTAATATATCTTACAATCATATAAAATGTAGAAAAAGAGTCCTCTCCCGATTTTTTAAGCTCAACTAAAATCTTAATAGAATTTTTATAATCTTTTTTAGAAATCATATCAAGTAATTTAAAAATACTATTTTCAAATTTATCTACTAAAATTTCATCAACATCTTTAAAATCTAAAACATCTTTAGAAAATGAGTTAAGAAGTTTATTTACTTCATTTTCTACATCATAAAGATTTTTTTCTCTGCTACTATCTAAATACCCAATTCTATCGATAATATATTTTAAAACAATATCTTTAACTTCGATATTTTTTGAAACAAATCTTTTCTTAATAAATTTAAAAAGTTCAATTTCATTAAATCTTACTAATTCAATATTATGACCTAAAATTGAAATTTGTTTATAAAATTTACCACGAAAAGCAAGACTTCCTTTCATGACAAAAAGAAGAACTGTTGTATTTGGAATCTTATCTATATAATCATACATTTCCTCAAAAAAATTTTTATATATAGAAATTCCATTTTTTGAAAGATTTACATCATTTACAATAATAAGTCTTTTATTACTAAAAAATGGAGCTGTTTCACAATCAATCTTTAACTTTTGCAAGTCAATTTTTGAAAAATCATATTCGATATAATTCATATCAAAAAAATCTTTTGAAACAATATTCTCTTTAAATAGCTCAACAAATCTATCTATCAAAAAAATTTCTTCCCCACTTAAAACATATATACCATTAAGTTCCCCATTGTCTAGCAACTTCATAGCTTGTATATAATTCATAGTTCCTCCTTAATAAAGCCTAAATCTATTATTAAATCATTATTTATTTTAACTAAAACAAAGAATCCTAATAAATACATTATAATATTTAAAATATCCATAAAATAGAAATTTAATAAACCTAATAAATTTCCATCAATTTCTCTAAAGCCTGTAATTTTTTCTTCAAATTTATTAATTCTAAGCATAATATTTCCCTGTAAATCAGTCCTAAAAACATCACTTCCTGTAGATTTTATTCTATCTAGTGCATCTTTATGTGGATGGTTATATCTATTTTTATAACCACAGGAAATTATAGAAGTTTTTGGACTTGAAGCTGATAAAAATTCAGGTGAACTAGAATTCTTACTCCCATGATGAGCAACTTTCAGATAATCACAGTCTATATCGTTTTTTATAAGCTGATTTTCTGTAAAAGCTCCAATATCTCCAGTAAAAAGTATTTTCTTTCCATTTACTGTAACTCTAACTATTATGGATCTTTCATTTTCTTCTGTAGAATCTTTTGCTTTTAAAACTTCTAAATCCACATCTTCTAAATTTATTTTTAAATTATTTTCAATATTATAAATATTTTCAGCCTTAACTTCTCCATATTTTTTTACAAAACCTCTATACCCGTCTTTTCTAAAAAATAAATTTTTAATCTCCACTTCCTTAGATAAAGATCCCAAATTTTTACAATGGTCTGCATCCAAATGTGAAATAAATACAAAATCTAGTTTTTTAACCCCATTTTTCTGTAAATATGGAATTAAAACAGATTTTCCGTTATCTCCTTTACCAAAAGTAATTCCACCTGTATCTATTAGAATATTATTCTGTTTTCCTCTTATTAAACAGGCATCTCCCTGTCCTATATCTATGAAATTGATATTTACTTCATTTTTATAAATGTTATAAATATTTGTAGAAACAAATAGAATCATAACAGAAAGTATAAAAAATTTAAAGTTATCAAATGTAAAATACTTAAAATTTCTCCTATTAAAATAAATTAAAAGTAAAAAATATGTAAAAATTAAAAGTACTATGTTATATTCATAAAAAGTAACGTTTATATTTATATCCTTTAAAAAATCAACATTTAATCTTATAAGATTTAATAAATTATTAACTAATAATCCCAAAAATACACAAACTTTTAAACTAAATAAACCAAATAACAAAATAAAAAACGAAATAACTATGCAAATTACAAAAATTGGTGTTAATACTAAATTACTAAAGAAGGTAATAACTGAAAACTTCCCAAAAGTATATAAAATAATAGGTAAAATTATAAGCATAACCGAAAAAGTAAGTTTTAAAGATTTGAGTACAAAACCATCCCTCTTATTTGAAAAATATGGTAAAATCTTTATAATTCCAAGTACTGAAAACGCACTTAAATACAATCCTACATCAAAAATCATATATGGATTTATTAATAAAATGACAAAAATAGTCAACAAAAGGTCATTTAATCTATCTTTAACTTTTCCATAAAGCGACGAAAATATAGAGATAAACAAAAATATTTCTGCCCTTAAAACACTTGCTGGATTGCCAATCAAATATGCATATAAAAATATAAAAAATAAAATTACAATTTCTCTAAAAATTCTTTTTATTGGTAAAATGATTAAAATTTTGCTTAAAATTAGATATATTATTCCAATATGTAGACCACTAACGGCTAAAATATGTGAAAGTCCAATTTCTCTAATATCATTTTCAAAAGCCGTATCATAATTATTTGCAAGAAATATCCTCTTCATAATATCCGAATTTTCAGATGAAAGAGAAGTATCAAAGACATTCTCAACAAAATTATGAAAAGCTCCCTTTAAATTTTTATTCTCTCCAATTTTTTTCACATCATCAGAATAAATATTTGAATATATATTCTTTTTTAAATTAAATCTCTTATAATTAAAAAGTCTAGGATTACCATTTGACCTTATTTCTCTAAGTTTTCCCGCTACACTTACAATATCTCCAATTTCAAACTTTTTATGATTTGTAAAAAGTAAAATTTTCTCTGATTTTTCTATATTTTCAATATTTTTTAATCTGACTTCATGTTTGAATCCCTCTCCATCAGAACGAGCAGTTGAATTTAAAACTTCTCCCGTAAAAGAAACTTCTTGATCAAAGAATTGTTTTAAATTACTTTCTTTCTCTGAAAAAAAGCTAACTAAAAAGCCTAATGAGAAAATCAAAAGAAATAATTTTATTTTATTGAATCTAAAAAAATATGAAACTATACAAGTAAATGATAAACCCAAAAATATATAAAATTTTGTAAAATGTTCCATTTTGAGAAAATAACAAAATAAAATTCCACATATTAAGGAAATCAGATAAAAAATAATATTTCTTTTCATACTTCCTCCAAATACAAAATCATAAATCATTTTTCAATACATAATTATTATATCATAATCTCTTTTTTATAATTAAATTTAGGTTATTATGATGAAATAATTACAGCTTTATCATAAGGCATAAATCTATAATTATTATATCATAATTTGAACAATAAAAAAGCAGTATAATTTGATTTACTGCCTTTCATCTTATATTTAATTATTTAATTTAGATATCAAACAATTCTAATCTCCAATATATTTAATATATATTTGACATGGATTCCATTCATCCCATAGTGTTGGAAAAACTTCCAATTCCTTATATCCTACAGATTTGTAGAAATTATTTGTTATATCATATTCTTTATAATGTCCAGTCTGAACAGTTTTAACTTGAGTATAAGTGTAACCAAGCTTTTTTGCCAATTTTTCATAAGCATCATTTAACTTTGTTCCTATTCCCATTCTATGATAGTTTTTCTTAATTCCCATAACAAAAATATCTGCACAATCCACACTTGTAGAATTCAATACTACAAAACCTACTGCCTCATTATCCATAAAACAAGCAATAAACGGTTTGTCTTGTGAATCTGTAATATATTCTTCCGTACTTTCTGGCATACCAAACCATTCAGGAAGATCATTTAATATTTCTCTCGATATTTTCTCCTTTTCTTTAATATCAACGATTTCTTTAATAATCAATTCTTTCAAATTACTAACTCCTTTAAAGTTCACTGTTAATCAATGTATTTTATATTTCCACTAGAGGATTTTTTTAGTCTGTTCATTATTGAAAATCCGAGTCCATTTTCATCACAACCCTCAACAATAATCAAATCAACATTTTTTTCGTCGAATTCTCTAAGACCTTTAAATAATATTTTTGACATTTCTTTTAAATCAAAAATTGAACCCAATGATAAAATATTTTCACTTTCAACATTTAAAAATGTTTCGTCAAACTTAAAAATTCCGATTTTTAAGTCTTTATTTTCTTTTATTATTTTTTCAATCTCAATTGATGATTTTTTTCTGTCTTTAGCTGAAATTACTACAACTTTTGCCTTTGGTGCATAATGTTTATACTTTTGCCCAGGTGATTTTGGAATTGTATTTTCTGTTACAATAGCATCATCAATTAAAATTTTATCTTCATATTTCAAAAAATCTTCCTTTGTATAAAAGCCAGGTCTTAAAATCGTATAAGGTTTTTTAGTCAAATCCAAAACAGTTGATTCTATTCCGATATTGCAAAGTCCACCATCTAAGATTACAGAAATTTTACCATTCATATCAGTAAAAACATCTTCTGCAGTCGTTGGTGACGGCTTCCCTGAAATATTTGCAGAAGGTGCAGCTATTGGAACACCACATTGCTTTATAAAACTTCTTGCGATTTCATTATTCGGCATTCTAATTGCAACGGTATCAAGTCCACAACTAACAGCTTCAGGAATTATATCTTTCTTTTTCATAACAACAGTTAATGGTCCTGGCCAAAAATGATTTAAAAATTCTTTTATATCATCATTTAATTCATAAACCAATTTTTCCATCATATCATAATCTGAAATATGCAATATCAATGGATTATCCTGTGGTCTATTTTTTGCCTTAAAAATTTTTGAAACGGCAATATCTGATAATCCATTTGCTCCTAAACCATATACAGTTTCTGTTGGAATTGCAACAATTTCATCATTTAATATTAATTTTGCAGATTTTTCTATATTTTCTTTTGTCGGTTTTAATATTTCAGTCATAAATTATTTTTCAATTCCTAAAGATTTTTTTGCTAAATGGTCTGCAAGATCATTATATTTATCATTTGAATGTGCCTTAACCTTTACAAATAAAATCTCTATTTCCTTTCTAAACTCTTTAATCTTATCTCTATATCCTATAGTAAGAGGCAAATTGCATTTCCATTCTCCATTAGCCCAAGATGAAATGCCTTGATAATCGTAAAAAACAGTTATTTTTTTCTTTTTAAGTTTTATTGCCTCACTAATAGCTCTAATTGAACCAAAAAGCTCTCCAGTTACATTTCTACTTTTTGCAACTTCAGGGTCTTCTCCCTTTCCAAAAAGTTCAATAATATCATCTTTTAAAATTAGTACAACTCCATATCCATATTCTAAAGTATCTTTTTTATAAGAACCATCTACATAGGCTACAATCTCATCTTCAGAAATATCTTCTAAACTAAAGCTATTAACTTCATTTTCTATATTTCCATTATTCAAATAATTTTTAGCTTCTTCTAAAGTTGGAAAAGATTTATAAATTGCCCCTGAAAAACCTGTAACTTGTTTTTTACAGTCCTCCCAATTATTATAAATTCCAACAGATTTTCCAACCTTAACCGCATAATATTTTTTAGCCAAAAACATCTCCCCCCTATTTTTTTCTCCAAGTTGTTGAAGAAAATAAAATTAATATTGGGAATATTTCAAGTCTTCCTGCTAGCATTGCAAAAGATAAAACTACCTTATTAAAATCTGTAAGACTTGCATAGCTTCCTGTAGGTCCTACAATCGCCATTCCAGGGCCAATATTATTAAATGTTGCCATTACTGCTGAAAATGCAGTTAAAAAGTCAGGAACCGAAAAAGATATTAAAATTGTAAAAATAATAATTAAAAATATATAAATTACAAAGTAAGCCCTTACTTCTTCTAATACTTCATTCCCGACAGCCTTATTATCCATTTTCACACTTAATACTCTTTTTGGATTTACTGCCTTTCTAAATTGTAGAATAGATGACTTAACTAGAATTATAAATCTTGAAATTTTTAATCCACCTGCAGTTGAACCAGCACAAGCTCCTGTGAACATTAAGAACAGAAGAATAAAATGAGAAAAAGGTGGCCATTTTCCAAAATCTGCTGTAGCATACCCAGTTGTAGATATTATTGAAGAAACTGTAAAAAATATATCCTTAACTGCAGTTAAATAAGAAGTATAATTATTTTTTATATTGAAAAATATTAAAACAACACTTCCAAAAACTATAAACAAATACCATCTTAATTCTTCGCTTTTTAAACCATCTCTGGCTTTTCCTATTAAGATAACATAAAATATGTTAAAATTTATACCAAAAATTATCATTGCAATTGCTAGAATCATTTCAACTAGCGGACTATTGTAATAAGCAATTGAATTTGCTTTTATTCCAAATCCCCCTGTTCCTGCCGCTCCAAATGCATGAACAAAAGAATCAAAAATAGGATGTCCTGCAAGAATAAGTGCAATTATCAAAACTCCAGTCATTGCAAAGTAAATCTTATATAAAATTCTAGCGGTATAGCTCATTTTTGAAACTAGTTTTCCAAAAATAGGACCCGGAACTTCAGCTTTCATAATATGAGAATGTCTATTTGAACGTGGTAATATCGCTAATGCAAATACTAAAATACCCATTCCACCAATTAAATGTGTAAAACTTCTCCAAAATAGTAATGAATGACTAAGTGCCTCAACATCTGTTAAGATACTAGCTCCAGTAGTAGTAAAACCACTAGAAGTTTCAAAAAAAGCATCTATAAAGCTAGGAATTGCTCCTGAAAAAACAAATGGTAATGCGCCAAAAGCGGATAAAAGTATCCAAGACAAAGAAACTATAATAAATCCCTCTTTCTCATAAAATGCTCCACTTCCATCAGCTTTATATCCAACAATATATCCAAATATCAATAATATGAATATAGTAGCTAGAAAACTTAAAATATTTATATAATTTTCTTTATATATTAGAGAAACAATAACTGGTAAAAGTAAAAATCCTGCCTCAATATATAAAATTTTACTCAAAATATATCTTATAATTTTATTATTCATAATACACCTATACCAAAATACAATCTATATTTTGTATTAAATTTGCCTTTGAAATTATTATTACAGTATCATTTACCATTATAGAATCTTCTCCACTTGGGAAAATCAATTTATTATCTCTAATTATGTATGCTATAAGTACATTATTCTTTATTTCAAGCTCTTTTAGTGGAATATCTATAGCTTTAGACTTTTTATTAACTTTTATTTCAACTGCTTCCACATTATTTGATAATCTATGTAAAGTCTCTATATTAGAACCTTCACTATTAATAATTGATCTTACAACACTAATTATGATATCTGAAACCAATCTTTTTGGTGTTACAAATGAAAATCTTTCAGTAGGTGGAATTATATTTAAAAGGGAAATTCTACTAACCTTTGCTACTGCTTTTTTTACATTTGATTTTTCTGCAAACATTCCTAACATAATGTTTTCTTCATCAATACCTGTTAAAGCCACACAAGCATCATAATTTGTTAATCCCTCTTCATCTAAAACATCAGAGTCTGAACCATCTGCACAAATAACTTTAACGTTTGATGGAAATTTTTCACTAAATGACATTGCTAAATCTCTATTAACTTCAACTAATTTTATTTTAATGTTTTCACGAATCAAATTAGAAACTAAATAATAAGAAATTCTACTTCCACCTATAATAAAAACAGATTCTATTTTTTTATCTCCACCCTTAATAATGTTATAAAATTTATATACAAACTCATCAGTTCCAGTAAAATAAATTTTATCATTTTCCTTAATAATGAAGTCTCCTGAAGGGATAAAAATTTCTTCCTCTCTTTCAACTATTCCAATTAAAATTTTTATATTAAATTTTTGTTGTAAATCTACAATTTTAGTGTCTTTAATAGGGCTATCCTTTCCAATAGATACACCTATAAGTTTTACTCGACCATCCGCAAATGTTTCAACAGAATGAGCAGAAGGATATTTTAATCCTCTAGATATTTCTCTTGCAGCTACAAATTCAGGATTTATAACTAAATCAATTCCCAATACTTCCTTAACAAAACCAGATTTAGAAGAATATTCTGGGTTTCTAACACGAGCTATTGTATACTTTGCGCCCATATTCTTAGCGAAAATACAAGATATAATATTTATCTCATCACTATCAGTTACAGCAATAAAAACATCACTATCTTTTACTCCTGCTTCATCTAAAAGTTCAAAATTTGTACCACTTCCTAAAATCCCCATAATGTCATATTTAGATAACATTTCATTCAGAATTTCTTGTCTTTTTTCTATTAAAATAATATCATTATCTTCTGTATTTAAATCGTTAAATAAATATTCTCCAACTTTACCTGCTCCAACAATTATAATTTTCATAAATACCTCCAGTTCATAGTATATCACATTTTTAAAAAACTTCAATAGCAAAGTTTTATTATATAAAACCTTATTTTATTGATAATAATTATTAAAGTTTTAAAGGTATTCCTATGGGTAAATTAGACTTGAAAAACTAATAAGTTTTTAAATAATAATGAAAATTTTAGGAGGAAAAAAATGGCTTTTGAATTAGTAAAATTAAATTATGCTTATGATGCACTAGAACCTGTTATAGACAAGGAAACTATGGAATTTCATCATGATAAACATCATCAAACTTATGTAAACAACTTAAATAACTTAATTAAAGATACAGTGTTTGAAGAAGCTTCATTAGAAGAAATATTAACACATTTAGATCATGCTCCAGAAGATAAAAAGAATGGAATAAAAAATAATGTTGGTGGAGTTTTTAACCACAATGTTTTCTGGGAAAGCATGACACCAGGTGGATCAAAAGAACCTATTGGAGAAGTAGCTAAAAAAATAGATGAAAAATTTGGAAACTTTGAAGCATTTAAAGAAGAATTCAACAAAAAAGGTGCTGGACAATTTGGTTCAGGTTGGGTGTGGCTAATTTCTGATAAAGAAGGAAATATTGATGTAATTACTACTCCAAACCAAGACTGCCCTATTTCTTGTGGTAAGATAATTCTTTTAGGCAATGATGTTTGGGAACATGCTTATTATTTAAAATATCAAAATAGAAGAGCAGAATATTTAAAAGAATGGTGGAAAGTTGTAAACTGGGATATAGTTGAACAAAGATACCAAAATAGAAATCATAATGAATGTTCATGTGGTTGTGGATGCGGATGCTAATAAAAATTTAAAGAGATTTCATCTGAAATCTCTTTTTTTATTGTGAAACAACAAGGTTTTCGGGAACCCACCCGATGCGAAGCATCGTAGAAGAGTGGGATTCTTATATAAAATTTTAAAAAAGCCGTCTTAAAAATAAGTCGGCTTTTTTATAAATCATACTGTCTTTACTTTTCTAATAACTCTTTAATATCTGTAATAATTTGTTCTTTTGAAATTCCATTTTCCATGAGAAATTCTTCTACATCAAATCTATCTGGAAAACTCTTTTTAATTCCATAGTTTTTAACTTTAACATCCGAAGTGCCATAAAATCTTGAAACTTTTTCTCCAAAACCTCCATCAAGTACACTATCTTCTAATGTTATTACTAATTTGTGATTTTCCTTTAATTTTTCTAATAATTCTTCGTCTAACCCAGTAATATATACAGGATTAATTAAAGTAACGTCACCCAATTCATCTGCTATTTCTTTTCCTAAATTATAGAAATTACTTAGAGCTATTATGGCTACATCTTTTCCTTTTTTAGTAACTTTGTATTTATTTAGTATAGAATAGTCTGTCTTATCTTCTTCTCCTGTTGATACAACATCTACTACTGGAACTCTTATTGCTACTGGATGTTCAGTTTGATTTAAACCCCAATCTAACATCTTAAAATATTCTTCTTTATTAGTAGGGGCAAGATAAACCAAGTTTGGAATATTTGAAATCATTGGTATATCAAAAATTCCAAGATGTGTTGCATCACTTTCTTCATAAATTGATGCCCCATAGACTAATATTAATGCAGGATTGTTATTTAAACACAAATCTTGAGAAAGTTGGTCATATGTTCTTTGCATAAATGTACTATATACACAGAAAACTGGTTTTGCTCCATTTTTTGCGAGTCCTGAAGACATTGCAACTGCATGTTCTTCTTCTATTCCAACATCAATATATTGCTTGCCCATTTCTTCTCTAATTTCTTTTGAAAATCTAAAAGCTCCTGGTGTCCCAGCATTCAAAATTGCCACTGTTTTATCTTTCTTAATTGCATTCAATAAGTAATCGACAGTTAAGTTTTTATAGTTTTCTACATTTTGTACATTCCCAAAAGTTTTAAATTCTCCTGTCTCAATATCAAAAGGTACTCCGTAATGAAATTTCTCTCTATTAATTTCTGCAGGTTTAAATCCCTTCCCCTTAGTTGTTGAAAGGTGAACAACTACAGGTTTTTTAATATCTTTAACTGACTTAAATGATGAAATAAGTTCTTCAATGTCATTACCATCATCAACATAGAGATAATCAAGACCCATTGCTTTAAATAGATTATTTTCTGCTTTGCCTTTAGTTTTTCTTAAATCATGAAGATTTTTATAGAGTCCACCATGATTTTCAGCAATAGATTGATCATTATCATTTATAATTACGATTATATTACTTTTTAGTTCATAAACATTATTAAGACCTTCAAGAGCTTCTCCTCCACCTAAGGAACCATCTCCTATAACAGCAATAATATTTTCATTATCTCCTTTTAAATCTCTAGCTTTCGCAAGACCACAAGCAAGACTTATTGAAGTTGAAGTATGACCTATTGTAAAAAAATCATGTTCACTTTCTTTTGGAGAAGTAAAACCTGTAACTGATCCATATTTTTCAGGAATCATAAAAGCGTCTTTTCTTCCAGTCAACATCTTATGAACATAAGTTTGATGAGACACATCAAATACAATCTTATCTTTTGGTGAGTCAAAAACATAGTGAAGTGCAAGTGTAAACTCCAACGATCCAAGATTAGGACCAATATGCCCGCCCTTTGCACTAAGTCTTTTTAATAAATGTGTCCTAAGTTCTACAACTAACTCTTTTAACTCGTCAATAGATAATTTTTTTACATCATCAGGCGAATTTATTTTTTCTAAGTACATAGTATCTACTCCTTTTAACTAAAATTTAAACTTCAATTTATTAAATTATACCCTTATTAATTAAAATATTCAATAGTTTAAAATTTTTTAAATTATGTTAAAATATAATTATAATTAAGTTAGGAGAAAAATTATGAAAATTGCTTATATATTTTTTAATGGAAAACTTTTAGGAAATGTAAATTTTTTTAAAAATTTTTTTATGGAAAATAAAGGAGATATCTTTTGTGCAGATGGCGGTGCTAATCTATGTCACGAATTGAATTTAACCCCAAATGAAATTTGGGGAGACTTAGATTCAATTGATAAAGATATTTTAAGCTTTTACGAAGAAAAAAATGTAATTATAAAAAAATTCCCTAAAGATAAAGATTTTACTGATTCAGAATTAATTTTAAACTATATAAAAGAAAAATCATATGATAAAATCTACTGTATTGGTGCATTCGGTGGAGATATAGATCATGAACTTACAAATATTAATTTAATGTTTAAATATGATAATTTATTTTTGTTGAAAGAAAATGAACTGCTTTTTAAAATAGAAAAAGAATTTTATTTTAAAAATGAACTAAATACTAAAATTTCTTTTATACCATTTTCAGAAGAAATAAAAAATTTAACATTATCTGGTTTTAAATATAATGTTAATAATATTACTCTTAAAAAAGGAGACTCTCTTTGCATAAGTAATATTATAGAAGCAAATTCTGCAAAAGTAACTTTTGATAAAGGAAAAATTTTATGTGTGATAAAAAAATAATCTGATACCATTTTTTATATCAATTTTGGTTCTTTCTCTAGTATCAAAAATATAATATACTTTTTGTATAAAATATATTTAAGGAGAAAGGGTTATTATGAAAAAGAAAGATTTAACACAAAATTTTGTAGGCGGAGTTATAATGGATGTTACAACACCAGAACAAGCAAAGATAGCTGAAAAAGCAGGTGCAGTAGCTGTAATGGCTTTAGAAAGAATTCCTGCTGATATTCGTGTTGCTGGTGGTGTTTCAAGAATGAGCGACCCTGCAATGATTAAAAGTATAATGAAAGCTGTTTCTATTCCTGTTATGGCAAAATGCAGAATCGGACATTTTGTTGAAGCTCAAATTTTACAAGAAATAGGAATAGATTACATTGATGAAAGTGAAGTGCTATCTCCTGCTGATAATATTCATCATGTAGATAAAACAAAATTTAATACACCTTTTGTATGTGGTGCAAGAGATTTAGGAGAAGCTTTAAGACGTATTCAAGAAGGTGCAAGAATGATTCGTACAAAAGGAGAAGCAGGTACGGGAGATGTTGTTCAAGCTGTATCACATATGAGAAAAATTCAAGGAGAAATCCGCCAAGTAACTGCAATGGCAGAAGATGAATTATTTGAAAAAGCAAAAGAATTTAAAGTTCCTTATGAATTATTAAAATATGTTCATGAAAATGGAAAACTTCCAGTTGTTAATTTTTCAGCTGGTGGTGTTGCAACTCCGGCAGATGCAGCTCTTATGAGACAATTGGGAGCTGAAGGCGTATTTGTGGGCTCAGGAATTTTTAAATCAGGAAATCCTGAAAAAAGAGCTAAGGCAATAGTTGAAGCAGTTAAACATTACAATGATCCTAAGGTTATTGCTAAAGTCTCTGAAAATCTTGGAGAAGCTATGGTAGGAATCAACGAAAATGAAATTGAAATTATTATGGCTGAAAGAGGAATTTAAAAATTTTTAGATTATTTGCTTCTTTTTGATATTTATTATTAAATATATTTACTTTTTATTTTTTTCAGAGTATAATATAGTTGTAGCATAGATGAAATGTTACACAATTTATGCAAAAAAGTTATATTTTGAAAGGAGATTTTATTATGGCTTGTACTACAATTTTAGTTGGAAAAAATGCTACTTATGATGGATCAACAATGGTTGCTCGTAATGAGGACTCTCCATCAGGTCAATTTTGTGAAAAGAAGTTTATAGTTGTTCATCCAAAGGAACAACCTGTAAAATATAAATCAGTTTTATCTCATGTTAAAATTGACTTACCTACTAATCCTATGCGTTATACTTGCATGCCTAATGCAGTTGATAATGAAGGAATTTGGGGTGCTTGTGGTGTTAATGAATTAAATATTTCTATGACTGCAACTGAAACTTTAACTTCAAATGAAAGAGTATTAGGTGCAGATCCTCTTGTAGAATTCGTTCCTGCAGTAGGAAAAAAAGGTGATAAAGATTATGTTGCTGAAAAAGTAGGCGGAATAGGTGAAGAAGATATGGTTACTTTAGTTTTACCATATATTAAATCTGCTCGTGAAGGTGTAATTAGACTTGGAGAAATTTTAGAAAAGTATGGCACTTATGAAATGAATGGTATAGCTTTTCAAGATGTTAATGAAATTTGGTGGTTAGAAACTATCGGAGGTCATCATTGGATTGCAAGACGTGTTCCTGACGATTGCTATGTAATTATGCCAAATCAACTTGGTCTTGATTATTTTGATTTAGAAGATGCTTTTGGAGAACAAAAAGAATATATGTGTTCTGCTGACTTAAAAGATTTTATAAATAGATATCATCTAGATCTTTCTATTGATGGATCTTTAAATCCTAGAGACGCTTTTGGTAGTCACTCTGATGCAGATCATACTTATAATACTCCTCGTGCTTGGGTATTACAAAGATATTTCAATCCACTTACAAATTATTGGGATGGAATGGAAGCTGATTATGTACCAGAATCAGATGATATTCCATGGTGTAGAACTCCAGATAAAAAAATAACTGTTGAAGATATTAAATATGCACTTTCTAATCATTTCCAAGGAACACCTTATGATCCTTATGGTAAATTCTCAAATGAAAAAGGAAAATTCAGACCAATTGGAATTAATAGAAATAATTTCTTAGGTCTTGTACAAATAAGACCTTATATGCCTGAAACAATTAGAAGCATTGAATGGCTTGCTCTTGGTTCAAATGTATTTAATGCAATGATTCCTTTCTATGTAAATATAGATAAGACACCTGAATATTTAGCAAATACTACAGGAGTACCTACTACAGATGATTTCTATTGGACAAATCGTTTAGTAGCAGCTTTAGCAGATGCTCATTATGCTTCTTGTAGTTCACATATTGAACGTTATCAATTAGCTATTCAATCAAAATGTAATGAAATAATTAATAAATACGACGATAAATTCTTAAGTAAAAAAGTAGCTAAAGGAAAAATTGTTGAATTTTGTGAAAATGCAAATGAAGAAATTGCAACAGAACTAAGAAAACAAACAATTGATTTACTAAGCAAAGTTCTTTACACAGCAAGCTGTGAAATGAAAAATGGATTTTCAAGATCTGACGCTTAAAAAATAAGATAATGGAGCATTATTTTGCTCCCTTTTTCTTTTTCCCACTTTTTTTTACTTCCTGTTTTTCTTCTATTCTTTTATTTTTAAAAAAATCAAAAACACTTAATAATTTTAAAATTAAAATCATAATAATTAATACTTTTTCAAAAGTTCTCGCCTTAAAAAAGATTAACATTAAAATACAGATAAAAACAATTAATACATTTATAATTAAATTAAATTTTTTATTATTTAAAATATTCATACTACTCCTCTATTCCAATTAAATCAAAGAAAGTATATCATTTTATTATATCGTTGTCAATTTTAGAATTATTTGCAATATATTAAATATCGTGTATAATAAGTATATAAAATAAATTTGGAGGTTGTTATGGATAAAAATTATGTTACAAATTTACTTGAAGAGTTACTAAACATCTACAGTCCTACTGGAGATACTGAAAATGCAATTTGTTTTATGGAAAAAAAGTTTAAGGAATTGAATATTCCTTCAAGAAGAACTAATAAGAATGCTCTAATAGCTACAATAGAAGGCGAAGAAAAAGAAGCTATAACTTTTTCAGGTCATGTTGATACTTTAGGTTTAATGGTTAAGGAAATAAAAGCGAATGGACGTCTAGCTTTTAGCTTAGTTGGTGGTTTTTCTCCTACAAGTGTTGAAACTGAAAATGTGTTTATTAAAACTTATGACGGAAAATTAATTCCTGGAACTGTTCTATATAATGAAGCATCAGTTCATGTTTATGATACTACAACAACTGCTCAACGTTCTATAAAAAATATGGAAGTAAGAATTGATGAGGTTGTTAAAAATGCTGAAGATGTTAGAAAACTTGGCATTTCAGTTGGAGATTTTATCTGTTTAGATCCAAGATGTAGAATTTATGACTCTGGTTTTATTAAATCAAGACATTTGGATGATAAAGCCTGTATAGCTGCTATGATGGGACTTGCAAAACATTTAGTTGATAATAAAATAAAACCTAAGAAAACAATTAATTTCTTTATAAGCAATTACGAAGAAATTGGTCATGGTTCAAGCTTTATTCCTGAAAATACTGTTGAATTTTTTGCTGTAGATATGGCGGCTCCTGGTGTTGGACAAGAATCTGATGAAAGAGCTGTAACAATTTGTGCGATGGATTCTTCAACACCTTATGATTTAGGAATGAGAAATAAATTAAGAAAAATTGCTGAAGAAAAGAAAATTGATTATAGAATAGATATTTATCCACATTATGGATCAGATGCAACTGCCGCACTTAGAGCAGGACATGATATTCGTTGTGCATTAATTGGCCCAGGAGTTGATGCTAGCCATAGTTATGAAAGAACTCATATCTTAGGTATAGAAAATACTTGTAAATTAATGTTAGAATATTTATTAGCTAAATAATATTAAATTTAAAAGAGCATAGATTTTTAATCTATGCTCTTTTCTAATCTGCTTTTACATCAGTCCAGATATTATCATATTCTTTTAAAAAGTCTGACGGATCTTTGAATACTTCCATTTTTTTGAAATACTCATCATCAATTTCTGTTACAGATTTTACTAGTTCATTCTCATCAATAACTTCTTGATTAGGAACTGCATAATATGTGTAGTTCATATTTTTCGAAAGAATATCTTTTCTAATTAAAAAATCTATCAACTTATGAGCATTTTCTTTATTTTTTGAATTTTTTAAAATTACCATTGAATCAAACCAAAGATTTGTCCCCTCTTTAGGTTTTACATATTCAAACTTCTCATCTGCATCTAACAATTCTGTTGCATCTCCAGAGTACATCACAGCAATTGCAGCATTTTCAGCTAACATATTATCTTTTGTCTCATCAACAAGATATGCAAGTATTGATTTTTTTTGTTTAATTAAATCTTTCTTGGCAATTTCTAATTCTTCTTTATTTCTTGAATTCATCGAAAAACCATTTTTTAAAAGTGCTGCTGCAAAACTATCTCTTGAACTATCCAGCATAACAATTTTATCTTTATGCTTTTCATCCCATAAATCAGCCCAAGAAGTGATTTCTCCATCAACTAAATTTTTATTATACAAAATACCTAATGTTCCCCAATATAAAGGAATTGAATATTTCGATTCTGGATCATAGCTCTTATTTAAAAATTTTGTATCTATGTTCTTATAATTTGATAGCTTACTTTTATCAATTGGTTCAAGCATATCTTCCTTAATCATCTTTTCAATCATATAATCTGAAGGAACAACTATATCATAATTACTTCCACCTTGTTTTATCTTCAAGTACATATCTTCGTTAGTAACAAAGGTTTCATAATTTACTTTAATTCCGGTTTCTCTTGTGAATTCATCTAAAACTTCTTTATCTATATACTCTCCCCAATTATACATATTTACAACATTTCCCTCTCTTTTACTACAAGAAGATAGTAAAAAAATCATACAAAATGAAAAAAGTACATTCAAAAATATATTTTTTTTAGTCATATAATATACCATCCTCACTTTTCTTATTTATTATTAGTAAAAGAACTAACATCGCAATAAACATCAATGTTGAAAGAGCATTTATTGAAGGATTTATTCCTTTTCTTGCCATAGAGTAAATTTGTGTACTTAAGTTTACAACACCATTTCCACTATTAAAATATGCTATAACGAAATCATCTAATGAAAGAGTAAACGCAAGTAATGCTCCAGCAAATACTCCTTGCTTAATTTCTGGTAAAATAACCTTTCTCAAAGCATAAAAAGGTGTTGCCCCTAAATCCATGGCTGCCTCAGGTAAAAATTTATTCATATGTTTCATCTTTGGATAAACAGAAAGTATTACATAAGGCGTCGCAAGTACGATATGTGAAGCAAGCAAAGTCAAAAATCCATAATCGATATTAAAAACTTTATATAAAACCATTAATGAAATAGCTATTACTATATCTGGATTTAAAACTGGAATGTAATTCAAATTTAAAACTACAAACTTTTCACTTTTTTTCATATAATATATCCCGATAGCTGCAACGGTACCTATAAAAGTTGCAATTACCGTAGTTAGAACAGCAATCAGTATTGTATAATATAGAGCTCTCAAGACCTCTTTATCATTAAATAATTCAACATACCATTTAAAAGTAATTCCTGTAAAAGAGCCTCTAAGTTTTGAATCATTGAATGAATAAAGTATAAGCACAAAAATTGGTGCATATATAAATATGAATACTAATGAAATATATAATTTTTTTAACTTATTTTCCATTTTCCACCTCTTTTGAATACTCTGGATCAAACTTATTCATAACGAAAAGTGAAACCAAAATCATAACTAAAAGTACCATACTCATTGCAGAACCAAAATTCCAATTTCCTGTTACTCTAAATTGTTGTTCAATTATATTCCCTATTAAATTCTCTTTATTTCCACCTAAAAGTGCGGATATTTCGAAAGTTGAAATTGCAGGAATAAACACCATTGTAATTCCCGTAATAACTCCCGGCAAACTCATAGGAAATACTAATTTAGTAAAAGTCTTAAGCCTATTAGCACCTAAATCATGAGATGCTTCAATATATTCCTTATCTATCTTAATCAAAGTTGTATAAATAGGTAAAATCATAAAAGGTAAAAAGTTATATACCATCCCTATTAAAATTGATACATTAGAATACATAAGATTTACAGTAGGAAGTCCAAAAAAATCTAAAATTGAATTTAAAAGTCCATTTTTACTCAAAATACTAATCCAAGAATAAGTCCTAAGTAAAAAGTTCATCCACATCGGAATTACTACCAACAAAATCATCATATTTCTGGTTTTAACTTTAAACTTTGAAATAAAATATGAAAAAGGATAACCAATTATAAGACATAATACTGTAGATAAAACCGCCATTCTTAAAGATCTTAATAAAACTTTAATATAAGTCGGGTTAAAAAATCTTTTGTAATGTTCCAATGAAAAAAGAAAATTTTCTCCTCCATAGTCAACTGAATATTTTGCTATGAAAACAAGAGGAACAACAATAAAAATTACCAACCATACAACGTATGGATATGCAAACCTCTTAAATTTCATCTATATTTCTTTAGCTCCTTTTTTCATAATATGAATATTATCAGGTGTAACTCTAAGTCCAACTTTTGAGTCTATAGGTTTTGTAATCGTGGAATGAACCATATACTCAACTTCTCCAACTTTAACAAGTAATTCATAATGAACTCCTTTAAAAATTTCAGACTTTACAATACCTACCAACATTCCATTTTCTTCATCAACAAGCTCCAAATCTTCTGGACGAATTACTACATCAATCTCTTCATTTGGTGCAAAGCCTTTGTCAACACATTTGAATGTTCTATTTGAAAAACTTACGACAAAATCTTCATTCATAACTCCGTCTAAAATATTACTTTCTCCAATAAAAGAAGCTATAAAGGCATTTTTAGGTTCGTTATAAATATCTATCGGAGTTCCAACTTGTTGAATTTTACCATCATTCATAACTACAATAGTATCGCTCATTGTGAGAGCTTCTTCCTGATCATGAGTTACATAAACGAATGTAATCCCAACTCTCTTTTGAATATTTTTAAGCTCAACTTGCATATCTTTCCTAAGTTGTAAATCCAAAGCACCAAGTGGCTCATCTAAAAGTAAAACTTTTGGTTCGTTTACCAAAGCTCTTGCAATTGCAATTCTTTGTTGTTGACCCCCACTTAAAGATATAATAGATCTTTTTTCATACCCTTTCAAGTTTACAAGTCTTAGCATTTCTTTAACTTTTTCATTAATAATACTTTCTTGCATTTTCTTAATTCTAAGACCAAAAGCAATATTTTCATAAACATTCATATTTGGAAAAAGAGCATATTTTTGAAAGACTGTATTTATATTTCTTTCATAAGGAGGAACATTAGAAATGTCTTTTCCTTCAAATAAAATTTTTCCACTTGTAGGAGTTTCAAAACCTCCAATAAGTCTTAATGTAGTAGTCTTTCCACAACCTGATGGACCTAAAAGAGTTAAAAACTCCTTATCTCTAATATATAAATTTATATCGTCAAGAACAATATTATCTCCAAATCTTTTATTTATATTAACTAATTCGACTGCGTGATTTCCCATATATTCCTCCTAAAAACTCGGTGGATTAGTAATCCACAAAACCTTAGATTCTTTTTTAGACAAATTTATTATACTTCTTTCAAATTGACCACTCGTATAAAAACATTCACCCTCTTTTAAAACAAATACCTTTGTTCCAAGATGAAGTTCAACTTTTCCCTTCAAAACATAACCGAATTCTTCTCCCTCAAAAGGTTCATAAGTCCTTGAAAAACTTTTTTGTTCATTCAAAGTTATTATAATCGGTTCCATTGAATTTTTTTGTGCATTTGGAACAATCCACTCTAATTTACTATTTCCATTTTCAAAAATAGTTTCATAAGCATCAAATTTTTGAAAAACAAATTTTTCTTCTTTCTCTTCTTTAAAAAAATCTGAAATATTAGTCCCAAGTGCCTCTAAAACATCTTCTAAAGAACTAATTGATGGTGAAGTAAGTCCTCTTTCAAGTTGAGAAATAAAGCCTTTAGTTAGCTCTGCTCTCTCTGCGAGTTCTTCTTGTGTAAGTCCCAAAATGGTTCTTAAATTTTTAATTTTTTCTCCAATATCCACTTTTCTTTCTCCTAATATAACACTATATTAAACTATAAATATCCCTATATTAAACAATAAATATTATATCACAAATAAATCTTTATTCAATACTTTTTTACTAAAAATTTAAAATTTTTTATTAAAATTTTAAAATATTAAACAAAATTAAATTTATAAATTTTTAACTTAATTAAATTAAAATTATTAGAAAATCTAATTTAATTAATCAGTTCCATTAGATTTATTAATTGAATGTTGTTGATAATAATATTGTAAAAAACCATGTCTTGGTATATAATATTCTTATATTATATATCTAATATTCTATTAAAAAATATTAGAATATTTTATAAATTTTATTTACAGGAGGATTGTTATGAAAAAACTTTTTTCTGGATTTTTGGCATTATGTTTAGTTTTATCAATGTTTACAAGCAATTTTATAACTAAAGCTGAAGATAAATTCAATAAAATCATTCTAACAATTAACACTTCCAAAATTTCTGGAGAAAACATTGATAAACTTTTAAAAAATGGAGAATATGAAAAAGTAAAAGAAATAAATTCAAATTCTCTAAATATTGCAAAAGAAAAAATAAATGAAATTATAGGAGATTTTAAAGAACTATCTAGAGACGAGTTTCTTTTGCCATTTATTTCATTCGAAGCAACTAAGACTCAAATAGCAAAGCTCAAAAATTTAGACTTTATTAAGAGAATTGAACAAGATACTGAATATGAAGTTGACTTGAAACCGAATACCGCAAAACCTACACCTCGAAGTGCTGCACATGCAACAAAGTTAATCGGTATTGATGATGATTTTTTAAAAAAATATGATGGACGTGGAGAAGTTGTAGGAGTTATTGATACAAACTTTGATCCAACTCATGAGGTTTTTAAATTGGATAAAGACATTATTCCTGCAATAACAAAAGAAGATATTAAAAAACTAGTGAAACACAAAAATGGAGAAAATAAAAATTTCACTGAAGATAAGGTATATTTTAATTCAAAAGTTCCATTAGCATATCATTATATAAATGAAAATTCAAACTTAAATCCTGAAAAAACAGAAGAAGGACATGGACAACATGTTGCTGCTGTTATTGGTGGAAGCCAAACTAAAATCAAGAATAAATATGATTGGCGTGGAGTTGCTCCAAATTCACAACTTTTAATGATGAACTGTTTTGTAAATGAAGGAACTTCCTCAACTTATTATATAAAGGCTATAAGTGATGCTGTTTATTTAAGAGCTGCTGCAATAAATATGAGCCTTGGAAAACCCAAAGGAACAGTAAGGACTCATAATACAAAAGATAAAAACGTAGCAGAGATAATTGATAGAGCCACATCTGTTGGTACAAATGTTGTTATCGCTGGCGGTAATGAAGGCGAATACCAAGGAGATATTTCTATAGATCATCCTGACTTTGGAACAATTGCATCCCCAGGAATTCAACAGAGTGCTATTACAGTTGCTTCTGTTGAAAATAATGAATATATTGCAAAATATCTATTAGTAGGAAATGAAAAAATTGTATACTATGAAGTTAAGGATAGAACTTTTGAGAGTAAAACTTTTGATATTATAGATTGTGGAGAAGCATTAGAAGGATCAATCCCTTCTAATGTAAATGGAAAAGTAGCTCTTGTTAAACGTGGTGGAGATACTTTTAATAACAAAATTAAAAGATTAGAAGATGCCGGAGCAATTGGAGTTATAATTTATAACAATGTACTAGGTTCTTTTTCAATGTCTTTAGATAATTCTACAACAATTCCAGCAATTGGTATATCTATGGAAGATGGAGAAAAATTAAAGGCAAAAACTCCAACTCAAGTTACTGTTTCAAGCGAAGAAGACTTAGTTAAAAATCCTTTAGAAGGAAGAATGAGTAGTTTTTCTAACTGGGGACTTACTTCAGACGGAATTCTAAAGCCTGATTTAACTGCTCCGGGCGGACATATATACTCTGCAAAAAACGGTTCAGGATTTGTTGAAATGAGTGGAACTTCAATGGCTACTCCTCACGTTTCAGGTGCTGTTGCCCTTGTTTCTCAAAGTTTAAAAGAAAGATCAGAATTTAAAAACTTAAGTGTAGCTAATAGAGGAAAATTAATTAAGACAATACTTATGAATTCTGCAAAACCACTTAATGATAAAGAAAATAATGTACCTGTCTCCCCTAGACATCAAGGTGCTGGTGTAGTTGATATGAAGTCCGCAACTGAATTAGACTTTACTGTTGTTGATAAGGATACAAATGTTCCTTCTACTTTCATAAAAGGAATAAATGATACTATTACTTTAAAATTAAGAATTAAAAATTATTCAAATCATTCAAAAGAAATTACACCATCTGTAATAGTAACCGTTGATGAACATAAAGGAAAGAAAAATTTATTAAAACCTACAGAATTATTTACTAAAACACTAGAAAACGAAAAATTTACTATAGGTGCCAATCAAGAAATTGTTAAAGAAATAAATATTCCGGTTGAAAATCTAGAAAAACTTAAAGATTTTGAAAAAGGTGCTTTTATTGAAGGTTTCTTAACTTTATCAAGTAATGATGGCAAAAAAGCTAATTTCCCATTCGTTACTTTTAAGGGAGATTTTACTAATCTTTCAGTTATCGAAAAACCTGTGTATGAATTTGATTTTAATAAAGAAAATCCAATGTTCTGGAATTTAAAACCAATAACAAATGCTTGGCATAGATTTATGACTCATATTGAAAGTAAAATAGACGGCAAACCTATTGTTTTAGGAATGGAAAATTTCGATGAACTAAACGAGTTGAAAAAAGCTCAAAAAGAAACAGATATAAAACCTAAATTTAATAAAAAATTGATTATCAGCCCTAATGGAGATGGAAAGTTAGATGAAATTACACTTTATTCCGTTTTCACAAGAAATGCTGATGCAAGATACGAAATTAGAAATTCTAATAATGAAATTGTTGCAGAAAAGAAAGATTCAAAACTTTTCCTTAAAAACATTTCAGACTGGGCAGATAGACAAGATTTAGACGAAAACTTCTTAGGTTATACAAATCTTGGCATCGAGGATTTATCTAATCAAAAAGATGGAGATTATACTCTAAATATAATAGCAAAACCTACTACTGAAGGAGCAAAAGAACAAAAACATTCTATTAAATTTTCAATAGATAAAGAAGCTCCTAAATTTAAAAATGCTAAATTCGATAATGAAACTAAAAAATTTGCTTTTGAAGTTGAAGATGCAAATGAAATAAGAAATGTTAAAGCCACTGGAATAGAAATGGTTGCACCATATCCTCAATTTCCAGACTATAAGCAACCAAAAGAGGTTGAACTTGAAGTTAAAAATATTGGAGAAAATAAATATGAGATCCAATTAAAAGATGATACAAATTTAAAAGATGTTCAAGTTACTGCAACAGATATTGCATATAACGAATATACTGAAGACTGTGAAATTATGCCTTCTGATAAAAAACTTGGAAAACTTGAAGTTGTTGCAAAAACAGAAGATGGAGAAAATGTTCCTATAAAGTTTGACCTTTATGACCAAAATAATAAAATAGTTAAAAATACTCAAAAACTTAGAAACGGAAAATATACTTTTATTTATAAATTCTGCCCTATTGAGTATAAATTAATTGGAGAAAATACTGAACAAGAATTTGAAATAACTGATGATAACTTAAATAAAAAAATAGAGTTAAAATTTGCAAAACAAAAAATTGGTCAAAAGATGGTTCTTGCAAGAGGCACAGGAGATTTAGCCCTTAATGAATTTAAGATAACTGCTACAAATGTAGAAAATCCTAAATTAAAATTTGAATTAAAGCAAGAAATAGAAGATACTCCACAATTTTTCTTAAATGCTCCTTATGGAAAATATAAGCTAAATGTTGAGATAACCGATGCAAATAAAGCTTTAAAATACAATTATGAACTTAGTACAGATGAGCAAAAAGAAATATCAGAAACAACAATTGACGAAAATTCATTCAAAAAAAGAATTGATTTACTTTTCTCAGAAAGTAAATTTAAAGTTATTCCAATAACAAAGGGATATGATGGACATATCGAATATATGGGAATGAATCTTTCAGTTGGTCAACCTGTAAATATAAGAAGCATTGGTAGAGGTCGTTCAGAAATAGTACCTAACGAAATTCCTAATGGATATTATGTAGTTCCGGGAATGCAAACAGTAAAATTAACAGAAGAAAATCCTGTACAAGAAGTTGTTTTTGAATATTTCAAAGAAAAAGACGAAGATAAATTTTCACTATTAATTCAAGATAATGGAAATGAAAAAGGAATTCAAACAAAGTATAAAATCTACAATTATAACGAAAGATTCAACTTTAAAAAAGGTAAATTGAGTCTGGACTATACACCAGGAATGAAACTAAATCCTGGTTGGTATTGTATTGAAGCTCAAGAGGAAGAATATGGAGAATATAAAGCTCAAGCTAATGAACCTACCCCTACTTACCATTTAAAAGAAAAAGTTATAGAAGTTAAAAGGGGTGAAAAAAATGTCACAGTAGGTTTCACTTGGGGAAAAAATAATGAAAATAATTTTGTTGAAAAATATCCAAGAAAAATTAATGCAAATATTCCTGAAAACTATCCAAATGATGAACTTCAATTAGAAATTAGAAAGAAAAACTCTGATGAAGTTGTTGTAAAACATACTTATAAAAAATCAGATGAAAGTACTCATTCAGTTCTTATTCCAAGTGGTTCAGGATATGATGTAGTTGTAACAAATTTAGCTAGTGGATATACTTGTCCTAATGGAGAAGCATGGGTCTTTGGTGCTGAAGGACATCCTATAACTCTTAATATTACTAAAGAAGTTAAAGATGGAAAAGAAGTTGATATTAAATTTAAAGCTGGAGATACAGAAATTCCTAATGTAAAATTCAAACTAAATGAATTAGACTTTAAATCCGGAAAAAATAATATTGAAGTAGGAAAATATAAACTTGAAATAGTTAGCCCGGAAAGTTATAAAGGAAAAAATATAGACAAGGAAATTGAAATTACAAAAGATACTAATGAAATTTCAGTAAATCTTGAAAAGATTACAAAAGGTACAATTGATATTGGACTTGAATTTATTGATACAGCTAATAAATTAAGTAAAATCGAACTTGATGGAAAAGAAATTTCACTTTCAGGAAATAAAATTCCTGTTTCAATCGGAGAACATAAACTTGAAATTACTGATATTGATGGAAAACTTTCAAATTATGAAATCTCCCCTAATGCAATAAATAATTTCAACTTAACATTAGAAAATCCTGATCAAGTGTTTAATTTCAAAATAAAGCGAAAACCAAATAGTATAGATATTTCAGAATTAAAATCCTTAGTTGAAGAAAGCAAAGAAATCAAGAACTCAGAAAAATATATAAATGCTATTGATGAATTAAAAGAATTGTATGACAATTCAATAAAAGCAGGACAGGAATTAATAGATAATGAAAATAGTAGAAATGAGTTTGTTGTTAAGAAAGCTGTTGAAGATATAAAACTCGCAAAAGATTCACTAGATGGAAATAAACCTTATGCTCAGCTTGTAAAAAAACTTAAAAATTTAATAGCTGAAAAAGAATTGATTTCTGATGGTAATCTTTATATCAATTCAGATGAAGAAGATAATGAAGCATATTTAGAAGCCATAGAAAATGCTAAAAACTTATTAAAAGTAAATTTCAAATTAAATGAACTTGAAACTGCTATAAAAGATATTGAAAATGTAAAAGCAACTATGGGATTTGTAATTAAAATAAAAGTTAATGGCGATGATATACCACAGGATTTAAAAATTAAAGCTATTAATGTAATAACAGGAGAAGAAGTTGAGCTTGAAAACAAAAATAAATCTTTTGAAAAATCTGTTTTACTTGGAAAATATAAAATAAAAGTAGAATTAAATGAAAACTACAATATTGATAAAAACAATTTTGAAGTAGAACTTACTAAAGATAAAACAGCAGAAGATACTATCGCAATTTCTAAGAAAGAAAAACCTCAAAATCCTGATGACAATCCAAGTAAATTAAAATTTGACTATGGAGAAAATCAAACTGTAACAGTTGGAAGAAAAATATCTGATATTAAGATTAGTGAAGATATTTCAAAATTTGTTAGAGTTTTAGTTGACGGAAAAGAATTAAGCAAAGAGTTTTATTCAGCTACAAAAGGAAGTACAATTATAAAATTCAATGATAATTTTATAAACACTTTAGGAGTTGGCGAACATAAACTATTATTTGAATTTACTACAGGTAAAATAGAAACATCTTTAACAATAGTTAAAAAAGATACATTACCAAACAACAATAATAATAACAGTAATAATTCAAATAATAATACTAATGATAGTAATACTAATACTAATACTAAGAATAAAAATAACAAATTAGTAAAAACAGGAATTTCAAACAATTCAATAGTATTATTTGTTATTTCCGCAATTATATTAGGCTCATTAACTATTCGTAAGAAGATAAAAAAATAACACAAAAAGGAAGTGAAATATATCACTTCCTTTTTCCTATTGTAAAACAACAAGGTTCCCAGGCACCTATCCGATGCGAAGCATCGAGGAAGGCTGGGGTTCTTATTTCCCTATTTTTTCTTCTCTTCCATAATAGAAAAGATATTGTTGTGCATAGCCTGCATATTTTCCAAATATTCTATCTGCTTCTTTTGAAATTTTCTTAACAGGAGTTTCTTTTTTTATAAAAAGTTCTTCCATCACTCTTTTAATCCAAACGTCAACTGGAAAAACTTCTCCTCTTTTGTATGAAAATAGCATTATACAATCTGCAACCTTATTTCCAACTCCTGAAAATTTTAATAGTTCTTCTCTTAAGGTATCAGTTTCTAAATTTTCAAAATTATCTAAGTCGATTTTTTCATTTAAAATCATATTTACTGTATCAAAAATCCTCTTATCTCTAAAGCCAACTTTTGCAAATTCTCTTAAATCTTCAACAGTTGCCTTACTCAATTCTTCTACCGTTGGAAATGAATAATATTTTCTATTTTCATCTTCACAGATAAATTTCCCATATCTCATGGAGATTACTTCGATAGATTTTTTTATTCTAGGAATCATATTATTAGCTGAAATTATAAAACTAATTAACATTTCAAAATGATTTTGATTTAATATCCTGATCCCCTTTCCATATTCCATTGCCTTTGCTAAAATTTCATTGTTTGATAGCTCTTTTCTTATCTCCTTATAGTTTGTATTCAAGTCAAAATAATCAATCCAAATTTCGTTAAATTCTTCCAAATTCGTTCCTTTAAATACAACCTTATCTTTTTCGTTTAAAACATTTAAAACTCTACCTAAATGTACTGTTGTAAAACTTCCATCACTCTCTTCATACCATCTGAAAGCTTGCCCACAAGTAAATATAGCTCTAGCATCAAAATTCTCAACATCTTCTAAAATTACTAAATTATCTTTTTCATAAAGTTTCATTATTTTTTCGCCTTTGATTTTGACTTATGTTGTTTTATAATTGCAGACAATTTATCAGAATTTTCTTTATCAAGTGGAATAGTTAGTACTTCATCTTTTAAATCTCCAGAAACTTGAACTTCAAAAAATTTATTACTAATGGCTCCCCATTTTTTTATTTTTTTAAATTCTCCAAACTTTCCATCAAAGCAAAATCCATTTTCGCCAATGTATAATTTATCAAGAGAAACTATAGAGTAAGTCAAACCAATTAATACATATACTATACTAAAAATATCTTGAACTTTTACTGCATATGCAATTCCAAATCCAACTAAAGCTACTGATAGTCCAAACAATACTTTTCTTCCTCTAAGAGTAATAGTTTGAACTTCACCTGTTAATTTTTTTCTTGTTTGAAATATAGCTACTATTTTCTTAATTACAAAAATTAAAACTATACCAAAAATTATTAATAAAAAATCATTACTTCCCATAAAATCCTCCATATAAATTAAGTAGAAGCGAACTTCTACTTAATTTTAATTTTCATCTATTTCAGTTTTTTCTACTACAGTTGAATCTGCATTGTTTTCTTCATTTGATGTTTCTTCAATAGTATTTTCTTCTCCAAAAATTGTTTCTTCTGTAGTTTCTTCTTTTTCTTCTTCAATTCCCATATATTTATTATACATAGTTTCGAAGTCTTTTCCACTTATAGTTTCAACTTCTAAAAGTTTTTTTGCTATTATGTGTAAAAATTCCACATTCTCATTTAAAATATTTTTAGCAGTTTCGTAAGCTTCATCAAGTAAATCCTTAACTTCTCCATCAATAAGTTTTGCAATATCTTCTGAGTAAGTTCTTCCTTTACCAAAGTCTCTACCTAAGAAAGTTTCTTCTTCACCCATATCATAATTTATAGGTCCAATCTTGCTACTCATACCATAAGTTGTAACCATACTTCTCGCAAGTTTAGTTGCTCTCTCAATGTCATTAGAAGCACCAGTAGTAAAATCTTCAAAAATTATAAGCTCTGCTGAACGTCCACCAAGCATCATTGCAAGTCTTGACTTCATTGCTTTAACTGTCATATATTGACTATCTTCATCTTGAGTATATGCTGTAAATCCACCAGCTCTTCCTCTCGGAACAATAGTAATCATTTGTACTGGATCTGACAATGGTACAAATCTTGACACAATTGCATGTCCCGCTTCATGATATGCTGTAATATTTCTATCTCTATCAGTTACAACAGCTGATTTCTTTTCAGGTCCTGCAACAACTTTTATTGCAGCTTCTTCAAATATTCTCATAGGAATACTCTTTAAGTTTTGTCTTGCAGATAAAAGAGCTGCCTCATTACACAAGTTTTCAAGATCTGCAGGAGTAAATCCTGTTGTATGTTTTGCAATAGCCTTTAGGTCTACATCTGGATCTAATCTTTTATTTCTAGTGTGAACCATTAGTATTGCTTCTCTTTCTTTTACATTCGGAATTCCAACATAAATTTGTCTATCAAATCTACCCGGTCTTAAAATAGCAGGGTCAAGTATGTCAGGTCTATTTGTTGCAGCCATAACAATGATTCCTTCATTAACACCAAAACCGTCCATTTCAACAAGTAATTGATTTAATGTTTGTTCTCTTTCATCATGTCCACCACCAAGTCCTGCACCTCTTCTTCTACCAACAGCATCAATTTCATCAATAAATATTATACAAGGAGCATTCTTTTTAGCTTCTTCAAATAAATCTCTAACTCTTGAAGCACCAACTCCAACAAACATTTCAACAAAGTCTGAACCGCTTATGCTAAAAAATGGAACTTTAGCTTCACCAGCTACTGCTCTAGAAAGGTAAGTTTTACCAGTTCCTGGAGGACCTACAAGTAAAACACCTTTTGGAATTCTAGCACCAATATCACTATATTTTTTTGGTGATCTTAAGAAGTCTACTATTTCTTGTAATTCTTCTTTTTCCTCTTCAAGACCAGCTACATCATTAAAAGTAACCTCATTTTTCTTATCTTTATGAAGTCTTGCTTTACTCTTTCCAAAGTTCATTACTTTTCCGCCACCTTGAGCTTGTTTCATAAATATGAACCAAACAACTCCAAGTCCTACCAAAAGTAATAGAGTTGGTAAAATTTCAAGATAAAAAGGTTTTGTAGGTTCAGCTTTACCATTATATTTCAAAGTATTATTCTCTACTTTTGATTTTAAATAATTTTCATAAAATTGAAATCTAAATTCTTGTGGTAAATATGTTTTAAATTCCGTTTTATCCTTATCATTTAATTTTCCGGTTATATATGAACCCTGAGTTGTTATCTCTGAGACTTCATCATTTTTTATTTTTGATACAATCTCTGTAACTGTATATTCTTTAACTACAGGAGTTGAAGTTTTTATAACAAAAAAATATACAACTAAAAATAAGATTGGCACCAAATACACTAGATATGCTTTAGTTTTTTTATTCACGTTTTTCCTCCTATTACTCTCTATTTATAAACTTCTTCTTTTAGAGAAATTATATATGGTAAATTCCTATATGATTGATTATAATCTAATCCATAACCAACAATAAAGTCATTTGGAACCGCAAAACCTACAAAATCGCCTGATATTTCAACAAGTCTTCTTTCTGGTTTGTCTAACATACTTGCAATTTTAACAGTTTTAGCTCCTCTTTCTTTAAAATAATTTAAAAGATATTTTAAAGTTTTTCCTGTATCGATAATATCTTCAACAATCAAAATATTTTTTCCAGTAACATCCGCTTCTAAATCTTTAATGATTTTTACAACCCCACTTTCGGATGAATTACCATAAGATGAAATAGCCATAAAATCTATTGAAATAGGTAGATTTATATATCTTATTAAATCTGCAAAAAACAATGTAGAACCTCTTAAAATTCCAACTACCACAAGTTCAGATTCATCATTTTCATAGTGTTTAGTTATTTCTTTACCAAGATCTTCAACTCTATTTTTAATAGTTTTTTCATCAAATAACAAATCCTTCATATCTGACTTTACGACATTATCTAATCTCTCCATAAATTCTCCTTTGATAAAACTTTAATTTTTATAATATCATCTTTTCCATCAACCAAATATCTATTAGATCTTCTAGTATTTGGAACCCAAACAATAGTATTATCTATTTCAAAAATAGGAATATTATTTCTAATTTCTTTACTTATTTTTTCATCAATAAATATATCTTTTAGTTTTTTCTTTCCAAATTCAAATTCTAAAAAATCTCCATTTTTTCTATTTCTAATTTTTAAAGATTTTAGATATTTTTTATTTATGAAAAGCAAATTCTTATTTTGTTTTAAATTTGTAAATTCATCAAAATTCGACTGCTCTATAATTATATCAAAAAATCTTGTAGAATACAAAGAAAAATCCAAATTTTCATAATAAAAATCTGTTTCTACACTTTCATTAATATTTTTATCAAAAATGAGAAGTTTATCATATTCAATTTTAAAAATTACATTTTTAATTTCTATATATTTACCCGTTTTTGAAAAAATCAAATTATCAATTTCTTCAATTATTTTAAAATTTATTCCATCTGGATCTTTACTTATAAATTCAAAAAATTCTCTATACATAATATTTCTAAAAGACCTAGACTGAAGTTTTAACTTTTCAATATAAACAAGTATTTTATCTTTACTAAATTCCCACAACAAACCTTCTTTTGATAAAATATATTCTCTTGAAATTGTACTAAAATCAAAAGCAATATTTGATAATCTTGAAAGCGCATCAGAAATTTTAGGATTATATTCATTTTGTAGAATTGGTAATAAATTTAGTCTAATTTTATTCCTTAAATACATATCTTCAAAATTAGTTTTATCATCAACAAAAGGTATATTATTTTTTTCAATATATTTCTCTATTTCTTCTCTTGAAAAATCTAAAATTGGTCTTATTAAATCTCCTCTTTCAGATTGTATTCCTATTAGTCCATTAATGCCAGTTCCTCGTAGAATTCTCATCATAACAGTTTCTGCTAAATCATTTTTATTATGTGCAGTTGCTATATAATCAAGATTCTCAATTCTTTTTATTTCATCAAAAAATTTATATCTTAAAAATCTTGCTCCTTCTTCAGTTGACAATTTATTTTCATTAGAATAAAGGAGAACATCTTCCTTTTTGGAATAAAATTTTAATCCATATTTTTTGCATTGAGATTTAACAAATTTTTCATCTCTGTCAGCATCATCTCTTAAAGAATGATTAAAATGACAAACAATTAAATCTAATTTTAACTCATCCTTAAAATAACTAAACAAATCAAGCATAGTCATAGAATCTTTACCACCCGATACAGCAAGTAAAATTCTAGAACTTTCTATACCATAGCTTTTTAATCTTTTTAAAAATTCTTTTCTCATAAAAATTAAAAAACCGAGCAAAAACTCGGTCCCCTTTCTTCACTAAATCAAACTAATCATTATCTTTATACTTTACAACTATCTCATCTTTTTCAACCATTTTAAGTTTTTCTCTAGCAACTTTTTTTATAAATTCTTCACTATCAACTTTTTGAAGATTTTCTTTAGCCTCTCCAATCTCAGAGTTTAATTTATCTTTTCTTTCTTGTAAAGTTTGAATCTTATTATTCAATCTGTTCTTTTCTTTGACTTGATAAACATAAGTCTTTCCAAAAACTATACATAAAACAAGAAATATTAAACTGTAAACTCGGATTCGACCCTTATTTCTTTTATTCATCAAGTCATCACTCCCATCTAACATAGATTATATAATAAAATATATAATTTTTCAATACTTTTAAAGATTTTCATACATTTTTTGTGAATCTTCTTTCTTTTGACTGTCAGTTATATCTAAAACTCTAATTTTAACTTCAGAATTTCCAAATTTCAAATCTATAACATCTCCAACTTTGACTTCATCGGATGGCTTCATAGCCTTTCCATTTCTAAAAACTCTTTCTTTTTCACAAGCCTCTTTTGCAACAGTCCTTCTCTTTATAAGTCTTGAATTTTTTAAAAATTTATCAATTCTCATTAAATATTATACTCCAACACAGCATCTATTTGATAGTCTTTATTTTTTTCTCTACCTTTTAAGTCTGTTAACTCCATTAAAAATTGCATTGAAACTACTTCTGCACCTTGTGACTCTATTAATTTTGCACAGGCATTAATTGTTCCACCCGTAGCAAGTAAATCATCCACTATTGCTACTCTATCACCAGCTTTTAAAGAATTTTTACATATTTCAAGTACATCTGTTCCATATTCTAATGCATATTCATAAGAAACAGTTTCTCCAGGTAATTTTCCAGGTTTTCTAACTGGAATAAACCCGATATTTAAAGCATAAGCAACAGCAGATCCAAAAACAAATCCTCTTGCTTCAGGTCCAACTATATAATCTATATTTCTATTTTCTAAATTTTTTTTCATAATATCAACAGCTTCTTTAAAAGCTTCTGCATCACTAATTAAAGTAGTTATATCTTTAAAACTGATTCCTTCTTTAGGAAAGCCATCAATAACTCTTATTTTTGATTTTAAATCCATAATTTCCTCCTAAAATTTTGCTGGCTACTCATTATATAACATTTTTAAATTTTTTGCAATGATTTAGGACAATATATCAAATTTAAAATATTTTTCGGTAATACTTAATCATTATATTTTAATAAATCTTCCTGTAATTGCAACAGTCCAAGTCTTCCCAAATGTGTAGCATCTTTAAAGAAATATTTTGTATAAGAATATTTACTATAATCTATCAAATTTACATTATTCTTTTCAGAAATTTCTCTAATTCTCTTATAGTAGTATTCTATCTCATCTTGAGGAACACCAGTATAGTCCGCCCAATGTCCTTGAAGTGGAACTAAAATTAAATTTACCTTGAATCCTAAATCCTTAGCGACGTCTAAAAATAATTGTAAATCACCATATTCTTCTTCACTTCTATACTTAGTATTTTTAGCTGATCCCTTAAATTTATCAAAATTTTTCTTAAAGTTTTTATCAAAATATTTATTATACATAAAAAATTTGTTTTCATTTGATTCTTCTTTGGCTGTTTCTAATGCTTCTTTTCTTAACTGATCCCAATCAAATTCTTTAGGTGCTTTTTTATCATTAACACTATTATCTCTATGGTATGACTTTAAAAACTTGCTATTTGCAATTAATTTATATTTTTCAGCATTAGCTTGATTTATGGCATTGTCAACTGGGTTATCTCTCTTTAATCCTTCTACCATTCTAGTTACAATAGAATTATCTTTTGAAAGTTCTAAAATTCTATCATATATTTTTTCTTTAGTTTCTTTAGAAATTTTTTCACTCTTATATAAATTATATAAATGGTCTATTGAAAACCTTGGTTGAAATGCTTCAGGACTTAATCCATGCTTTTCAAACCACTGCATAGACAATATTAAATTAACAGTCTTTACAGGTGATTTTTCACCAATAGAACCTAAAGTTATAGCTTGAATTAAAGATTGATAAAATCCTTCTCCAATTTGCATAATATTCTTATCAGAATAATCTAATAAGTGTTTTGGATGTTCTTTCCAATCACTAGTTACTATAAGTTCAGAAGATCCTAAAAGTATAATAGTGCCCTTTCCTATGTTTTTTGTAATTGCATCATGAGATTTATATTTATTTGGAGAGTCATTATATCTTATAGAATTATTTTTAACTGTTAATTCATCAAATTCGTTTTTCTCCCTGTTAGTATAAAAATGTAAAAATGTAAAAGAAATAATTACAGATAAAATTACCGATACTGCTAATGCTTTTAATCTTTTCATAAACGCTCCTAAAATTTAATATATAAAATGTTTCAATATAACATCACTTAATAAACAAAAAATTATAGATTTTTTAAAAGTTTAAATATGATAAAAAATTTTAAAAAATCTACAAATAGTCTTTAATAAGTTTATAACACAAACTTTAAACTAAACTAAAAATATAATATAAAATATTATATATCTATCACACGATTAATATTATAACATAAAATTTATAAAAATAAAAAACTTTAGCTAAATTTATACTACATTATTTATTATGACGATATATTACAAAAATGACTTATGTTGATAATAAAAAACTACTATGATATAATTTATTCAAATATTAAAATACTTTTCTTATTCTTAATATTTTAGATGAAAAAAACATAAAAATATAGTTTATTGTTTAAAAAACTATAGAACAATTTTTAGGAGTGCTTATGAAAAGATTAAAAGCATTAGCAATTTCATTTATTTTGTCTATTTTTCTTTCTTCATTTATATTAACATCATATTCTAAAAATATTGATAAAGATATAACTGTAAAAAATAATAGTATAAAATATAATACTCTATATTCAAAATATAATTCTTACGATGTATTAACAAAAAATATAGATGAAAATACAATTTTACTTATGGGTTCTTCTGAACTTGTTGCTACTTTAGAAAATGAAGAACATCCAAGACAACTATTAGATTATTCTGATAAGAATATCATGCAAATCGGTGGTGGCCATTATCAAAGCTTATTACAATCAATTGTTCTAGGTTCTATCGGAAGTGACATTCCTGTTAAAAAAGTTAATCTAATAATATCAATGCAATGGTTTGAAAAAAATGGTATAGCAAAAGAAGCATTTGAAAGTAGGGTTTCTTTAGATCACCTTTATCATTTCTTTGGTAATAAAAATATTTCCAATAGTACTAAAGAAAAAATGTACAACAGAATAAAAAATTTAACGGATTCAACAAGTTTTATAAATTCGACTTTAGATAATATCTTTTCACCTAAATTCTTTAACAATCTTGTTAATCCTATTTTTAAGTATAAATATAACTTGCAGGAAAAGAGGAATTTCGTTAAAAAATATAAATATGATAGCTCAGTAAATTGTAGAAAATTCAATGGACTCAATTGGAATGTTCTAGAAGAAAAAGCTATTGAAAGAGCAAAAAAAGAGACAGATAATAATAAGTTTTATATAGAAAATGAATATTATAACGAATATATAAGAAATGATTTAAAAAAATATGAAGGCTATATGAATAAACAAAGCTATTCTGAAAGTCCTGAGTATGAGGATTTAGAGTTATTCATTAACGTTGCTAAAGAACTTGGTTACGAAGTTAATTTGATAATGATTCCATTACAAGGTTACTGGGCAGATTATACTGGAATTTCTAAGACATCAATAAGTGAATATTATGATAAAATAAAAAAAATAGCATCTGAAAATGAAGTCCAGCTTACAGATTACAGTATGTATTCTTATAAACCATATTTTTTCAAAGATATAATGCATTTAGGAAGATTAGGTTTTTTACAATTACAAAAAGATTTACTAGAAAATGAAGATTAAAAAAATAAGGAGTAACATATAGCAGTTACTCCTTTTTTGTAATGAATTTCTATAAATAATAAATATTTATTCTAATACTTAAATATTATTTTAAAAATTACTATATATAAATTCTTTTACAACATTAAAATCATATAATATACAAAATATTATTAGTGAGGTAATCATTATTGTATAAAACACAACTCTAAATAAGAATTCTTTTGTTTCTTTTTTTACCATAATCTACCTCCTATTATTCGTAAAATGTAAACAAATTTTTCTGAGAATATAAAGAACCCAAACATAACCAAATTAAAAGTTATAAAAATAGATGTGTATTCAAACCATTTTTTGTTTTTATTATTTTTATAAAATTTAGTCTTTTGAAATAGTTCTGTAAATGCAAGAATAACTCCATGATACAATCCATATAAAAGATAACTGAAGTTTAATCCATGCCAAATACCCATTACTGTCATATTTATTACATAGGCAACCATAGCAGTAGTTAGCGAACTTTTAAAAGTTTTTCTCTTAAACATTGCAAAAACTAATCTACTAAAAATAAAATCTCTAAACCAATGTGATAAACTAATATGCCATCTATTCCAAAAGTCTTTCATATCTTTTGCCAAAAACGGTTTATTAAAGTTCATCGGAGTTTCAATTCCAAAAATTTTACTAACTCCAACAGCCATTAAGCTATACCCTGCAAAATCAAAAAACAAATAAAAACCATATAAATACATATAAGTTAATAGATTAGGAATTGTATATCTCATTTCAGAAATAACATTGATTTTATCATAAAGCAGTTGAGATAAAATCATTTTATAAACTAGACCTTGTAATATATACTCTATTCCCTTACCTAACTTATCTAAATACTCAGACCTACTAACTGTAGTTTCCAAATCTTTAAAAAATCGTCTACTTCTATCAATTGGACCTGATGCAAGGGTTGGAAAAAATATCATAAAAGATAAATAGTCAACAAATTTCACTTCTTTTATTAAATTATCTTTAATTTCTATAAGTATTTGCATTACTTTAAAAGTTATATATGATATTCCTAAAAAACCTAATTTATAATTAATCTTCGTAAATGGTAATAAGCGAACCAAAATAAGTGGTAATAAACTTAAAAATACAAATATAGAAACTTTTCCGAAATTTTTCTCTATTTTAAGTTTTAAATATATTTTAATTAATAAAAATTCATATAGTATAAAAATAATTAACGAGATTAGAGAATTTATTTTTTTTGAATATACTAAAAAGCAAAAAACTAGAGATACCCCTAAGATATAGTATTTACTTTTCTTTTCTCTAATACCTAAAATAATCGCAGGTATAGATATCAAAATAAATACTAACCAGAAATTTAATCCACTAAAAAACTCCATTTTTACTTCCTACTGTTTAAAAATTCAATTATTTTATTTGGAGTATTAACAACTTCCTTATCTAATTCCATTATTCCTAAAGTTATTCCCAATCTTTCTTCAACTTCAACAATAAATCTAACAAGTCCTAGAGAATCCATTAGACCTTCTTCAAAGATATTTAAATCAGGTGTGTCTCTTAAATCCTCTTCACAAATGTCTTCTAAAATTTCAAAAACTTTTTCTTCCATAATAATCTCCCTATCTATTTTCTATTATTTTCTTCAATTCTTTTCTATCAACTTTTCCATTATTATTCATTGGTAATTTTTCCAAAAATCTAAATTTTTTTGGTATCATATAACTTGGAATATATTTTTTTAACTCTGCCTTTAAAAATTTTGCATACTCTTTTTCATCAGAAACATTTTTACTTACAACAAATGCTGTAATACTCTTTACTTTATTGTCTGAATCATAATTTGGCAATGCACAACAAGAGCTTATTCCACTAATATTTAAAAGATTGCTTTCAATATCTCCAAGTTCAATTCTATAACCATTTAATTTAACCTGAAAGTCTTTTCTATTTGAGAAAAATAAATTACCGTCCTTATAATATCCTAAGTCCCCTGTTTTATAAGCTCTTTCATTATTATCTGTAGTAAAAAAAACTTTTTCAGTTTGAATAGGATTCTTATAATAGCCACTACTTACTGTATCTCCTATTATTACAATCTCACCAATTTCTCCATCACCAAGAATTTTTTCGTCATCTCTAATTTCAATTCTACTTCCATTTTTAACATCTCCAAGTGGAAGTATATCAAATTTTTCTAAAACTTCATCTGTAATTAAAATATCAGTAACACATACTGTTGACTCAGTCGGCCCATAAGTGTTAATTATTTTTGCATTTGGAAATCTCTTTTTTAATCTTTGTGCTGTTTTTTTAGTAAGAACTTCTCCACAGAACAGAAAATATTCAATATTCTTTATATTATCAGAATTAAATTCCTGTAAGGATAAACACATGTCTGCAAACGAAGGTGTAGAAACCCAATTTGTAATTCCAGATTTTTCTAAATTTTCATAAAGTTTATAAAAATCTTGTTGTTTCTCCTTAGTTATAGCAAATAAAGTAGATTCTGAATATAAAGATAAATATAAATCCATTACTGATAAATCAAACGAAAAAGGTGCTTGATTTAAATAAACTTTATTTTTTTCGTTTCCTACAACATTGTGAATCCAACCAATATAATTATTTAAATTATCATATGTAATCTGAACACCTTTAGGTTTTCCAGTACTTCCAGATGTAAAAATTATATAAACTATATCTTCTGGTTCAATTTTATATAGATTTTCATTTGAAATATCATCATATTTTTCATCATAAATAATATCTAAAACATCTTTTCTGTTTAAAACGCTAAATTTTTTATCAACATCAAAATCCTCTGTAAAAATAGAAAATTTTGAATCGGTAGCAGTCAACACATCTTCAACCCTATTTCTAGTAAAAGAAATATCCATAGGACAATAAGGATGTCCTGATTTTGTACAAGCTAAAAAGCTAACTAACATTAAAAAATCTTTATGCCCATAAACTGCAATTGCATCTTTATTCCCAATCCCAAAATTTTTCAGAATATATTTTGCAAGTCGATCTGAATATAACATAAGTTCCCTATATGTAATGGATTTATCATCACATATATAGGCAATTTTTTCCGAACTTTTATAACTATTAAAAGTTTCTAAATACCCCACAAAAAATCCTCCCAATCATAATAAATTATAAAGTTAATCTCGCCACAATAGTAATCGTTTTATTTTACTTATAATTTAATATATATAATTCATACAATATTATTAAAATATCAAACTCAATTTCAGATAAAACATATCACTACTAAGCATACATATTTTATAATAGTAACTTTAAATAAAACTAAAATACTAAATACATTAGCAATAATTATTATCCTATAAAATATATTATAACAAAATTATAAGAAAAACAAAAGACTGAAACTACAACTATAAACAAATATTTCAACTTTTTTATATAAAAAATATATTATTTTAATAAAAAAATATATTATTGCAAAAAAATACTGATGTATCTAAACATCAGTATAAAATATTTTTTAAACAGCTGCTACTGCTTCAATTTCTATTAAAGCGTCTTTTGGTAATTTAGCAACTTGAACTAATGCTCTGGCTGGTTTATGATTACCAAAGAATTCAGCATATACACCATTAATTGCTTCAAAGTCATTCATATCTTTTACAAAAACATTAACTTTAACAATACTTTCTAAATTTCCCCCACCTGCTTTAATAATTTCTAAAACATTTGTTAAACTAGCAAGTGTTGCTGCCTTTATTTCAGTTTGTAATTCTCCGTTTGTAATTGGTAATTGTCCAGAAACAAATATTAAATTACCAACTTTTCCAGCTTGTGAATAAGGTCCAATTGCTGCTGGAGCCTTATCAGTTTTTAAAAATTCTACGCTCATTTTCTTACCTCCTAAATCTATGCCCACAATCTTTCAAGATTGTAATAGCTTCTATAATCTTCTGTCATAATATGAACTATAATTTCTCCACAGTCCAATAAAATCCAATTTCCATCTTTATATCCTTCTATACTTAAACAGTCCATATTATTCTTTTTTAATTGGAACTCAATTTCATCGCAAATAGCTTGATTGTGATTAACTACACTTCCAGTTGCGATTACAAAATATTCAGCAATAGATGACTTACCTTTTAAATCAATACTTACAACATTTTTTGCAATCTTATCATCCAATGCTTTCAATATAATATCAAGTTTCTCCATAATATCACCTCATATTTACTAAATAATCTCTTGCTTTAATTGACAAGGGATGAATTTTTTGAGATTTTTTTTCTAAATATTCAAAACTATCGTTTAAAAATTTTATTATAGCTTTGTCAATATCATAATCTGCAATTTTTCTAAGTTCATCAACTGTATCATACTCTCTATTAGGCTCAATTTTATCTGAAATAAATAAAATCTTTTCAATTAAAGACATATTCTCTCTCGCTGTTGTATGATAACGAACCGCTGAAATTATTTCATTATCAAAGATACCATATATATCTTTACAAACAGCTGAACCTATTGGTGCATGTTGAATTTTTGGATTATTTTTTTCTTCAATATCCAATATTATATCAGAATTTAGCTTTTTATTCAACATATAATATTCTTCTAGGTTCTTTGCACAATCATGAACGAGACCACTTAAATAAGCCTTATTTTCATCAGCCTTATAAATTTTTGCAAGTCTTCTACAATAATCTGCTACTCTTAAAGAATGTTCATATCTATTCTTTGTAAGTTTTTCTTTTAAATCTTTTTTAATCTTTAGTATATCAAAATAATTAAGCTCTTCATAAATATAATTACTTACTTTTTCAGGCACAAGATATTTTATAGATTTTTTTTCATTAATTCTGTTCCTAATTTCGGTAGATGAAATAGAAATAACAGAATTTTTAATTATATTAATATCGTATTTTTCAATTATCTCTTTATTTTTTTCTAAAATAAAATTATAATCGTATTTTCTAAGAAAAACTATTACTGAAGTAAGCTCTAAAAGTTTTTCATATTTATACCAAGACCTTATATTTAAAAACTCGTCATCTCCCATTATGAAATAAAATTTATCTTCTCCATTGTAAAAATTTTCACTAATGGTATTATAAGAGTAATGAACTTTTGTAGAGTCATTTTCTACAAGAGAAATTTCAAAATTCTCATTATCTTCTAAAGCTAATCTTAACATATCAACTCTTGCATCAAAAGTGAACTTATCGATAGCTTTATGTGGAGGATTTGCATTCGGGAGAAAAACTATCTTATCAAGTCCCATTTCTAGCAAACAATCCTCTGCAATTTGTAAATGTCCGTTATGAATAGGTGAAAAGCTTCCACCAAAAATTCCAATTTTTTTCATTATTCTGGTAACTCTATTCTATTTTCATCTTTTCTTTTTCTTCTGTAAATAACAAATTTGTTTCCAATATGTTGAACAAACTCTGCTCTAGTTTTTTGTAAAACTAAATCTACTGTTTCTTTATTATCATCTAAATTGTTATTTAGAATTTTAATTTTTATAAGCTCTCTTTTCTCTAAAGCCAAATCTAGTTGTCTAATAGTTTCATCATTAACTCCATACTTGCCTATATTCATAATAGGTTCCATAGAGTGAGATAATGACTTTAGAAATGCTCTTTGTTTTGGATTTATCATATTTTCTCCTTACTATTCAAAAAATTCAAATTCCATTTCTCCAATTACAATGGATTGACCTTCTTTTACACCTTTTTGTTTTAATTCTTCAATTACTCCCTTATCAGTTAAAACTTTTTGGAAATATTTTAAAGAATCATAATCTTCAAAATTTGTTATATAAACTAAATAGTCGATAAGAGGTCCTTCAACATAGAATGTTCCATCTTCACTATAAATTTCATAAGCCTCTTTTTCAACTTCTTCTATATACTCATAATCTTCATCAAAAGTTTCATACTCAATTTCAATTTTTGATAATTCATCAAATATTTTATATTTTAATTCCTTTACTCCCATTTGAGTAACAGCAGAAATTTCCAATACTGTTCTATCTTTAAAATATTCTTTTACTCTTTTTAAATTCTCATCAGAAGTAAGTAAATCTATTTTATTTGCAACAATTATCTCTTTTTTATTTTTAATATTTTCATTATAAAGCTCTAATTCCTTATAAATTGTATTATAATCTTCAATAGGATCTCTGCCTTCAATTCCGGAAACATCTAAAACATGTACTAAAAGTCTTGTTCTTTCAACATGTTTTAAAAATTCAAAACCAAGTCCAATTCCCTCGCTAGCCCCTTCAATAAGACCAGGAATATCAGCTATTACAAATGATTTATTTTCTTCAACTCTACAAACTCCTAAATTAGGTTCTAATGTTGTAAAATGATAATTTGCAATCTTAGGTTTTGCATCACTTAAAACAGAAAGCAAAGAAGATTTTCCAACATTTGGAAGACCGACAAGTCCAACGTCTGCAATTAGCTTTAATTCTAATTTTATAGTTCTTTCTTCACCCTTTGTTCCAGGTTGTGCAAAACGAGGTGCTTGTCTTGTACTTGTGGCAAATCTTGCATTTCCCTTTCCACCTCGGCCACCTTTAGCAACTATAAATTCATCATCTTTAACTTTAAAATCATGAATAACCCTATTAGTTTCAAAATCCTTAATTAATGTACCAACAGGGACTTTTACGATTAAATCTTCTCCTTTTTTTCCATATTGTTTTTTTGTTTTTCCATTTTCTCCATTTTGAGCAAAGTAATGTTTTTTATATCTGAAATCCATAAGAGTTCTTACTCCCTCGTCAGATATAAAAATTACACTTCCGCCATCTCCTCCGTCGCCACCGTAAGGTCCACCATCAGGTTCATACTTCTCTCTTCTAAAAGAAACACAGCCATCTCCACCTTTACCGGCCTTTAATTCTATTTTTGCAATATCTATAAACATATTAACCTCTTTTTCTTATTTAATTTTAAAAAAGATTGAAAGCTCAATCTTTTTTTAATGACAAGCTCATAATTATTTTTCATAGTTTTTAAAAATTTCTTTATAAGCTCTAATTCTATTTTCTTTATCCGCAAAAACATCTGACCCTGAAACTATCAAATCTGCTCCAGCTTCAATAACATCTTTAACATTTGTGGTTTTTACACCACCATCAACTTCAACTATAACATTTAAATTTCTTTCTCTTATTTTTGCTTTTAAATTTTTTATTTTATCAATGGCTGAAGGAATGAAACTTTGCCCACCAAAACCTGGATTTACACTCATAATTAAAACTAAGTCCAAATCTTCTAATACATAGTCTAAAAATTCAATATTAGTTGCAGGATTTAAAGAAACTCCAGCTTTCATTCCTAATGATTTGATATAAGAAATAGTTCTATGAAGATGTTTACAAGCCTCATAATGTACAGTTAAAATATCTGCTCCTGCATCCTTAAAGTTTTGAACATATCTATCAGGGTCTTCTATCATCAAATGAACATCAAAAACCATATTTGTTAAAGGTCTTAATTGTTTAATTATCATTGGTCCAAAAGAAATATTCGGAACAAACATTCCATCCATTACATCTAAGTGTAAATACTTAACTCCATTTTTGTCTAATACTTCTATTTCAGATTTTAAATCTGTAAAATCAGCTGATAACAATGATGGTGATAATTCTAACATTTAATACCTCCTATTTTTTAGATATTCATTTAAGTAAAAGATATAACTGTCATATCTACTTTTACTTATACTTCCACTTTCTAATTTCGATTTTACATAACAATCCGGTTCATTGATATGTTTGCAGTCAGAAAACTTACATTTAGAGCCAAATTCAAATTCTACAAATGCATCCCTAATTTGAACTTCACTATCTATAAATTTAGTAAGATCAAGAGAAGTAAAACCAGCCGTATCAATGATGAATGAGTTATCAAAAAATTCATACAAAGTAGCAGCTCTTGTTGTATGTTTACCCCTTTTTGTCTTATTACTTATATCTCCAACCCAAATATTATAATCCGGATTTAAAAAATTTAAAATTGTACTTTTTCCAACTCCCGAAGCACCTGTAATAACTGAAATTTTATCTTTACAAATCTCTTCAAATAATTTTCTATTGTCTAAACTAATGCTATTAAAAATTATCTTATAACCAAGTTTATCATAAATATTTCTAAAATTAATTTCTGTTTCTTTATCAATTAAATCACACTTATTCAAACATAAAATTATTGGAATTTTCATTACTTCATAGTACATTATATATCTATCAATAATTTTATATGAAATTTCTGGGTCTTTTAAAGAAAAAACTATTATAGCTTGGTCTACATTTACAACTGGAGGTCTTAAAATTTCATTTTTTCTATCAAAAACTTCAACTATACATGCTGTATTATCAGCAAAAATCTCAATTTTGACATTATCTCCAACCATTGGAGTGAATTTTTGTTTTCTAAAAACTCCCCTAGCTTTTGACATATATCTACCAGTTTTAGTTTTTACATAATATAAATCTTTTGAAATATCAAATATAACACCAATTTCAAACATATTAATTCTCACCTGATAAAATAAGTTCTCCATTTACATAAACATTAAATTTTTCACTAGATTTTGCTTTTATATTTATTGTTAGCTTCCCGCCACCTGTAACCATAGTTTTTTCATATAGCTTTGTTTCACCATTTTCAGTATTTTTAGTTACCATTAAAAGATAATTCTTGTCTGGTTCATTTATTGTATACTTTTTAGTAACGGAATCAGCTTCACTATAAGAAGTCAAGTTTAACACATTGTCCTTAATTGTCTTTCCTGAACTTACAACAATATCAATTTTAGTAGATGCATCAACTTTTACACCTTTTCCATAAGATTGCCAAATTACAGTTCCTGCTTTTTGTGAATCAGCTTTTTTCTCTGTTTTACCAACAGCAAGTCCGCTATCATACAATGCCTTTATTGCATCAGCTTCAGTTTTCCCAATCAAATCTGGAACTTCTACCTTTTTATCTTCTTTTCCTCTACTTACTACAATGTCAATTTTAGTTCCTTTTTCAACTTCATCGCCATAGTTTACACTTTGACTTATTACTTTATTTTCATCAACTTTATCGTCATATTTTCTTTCAACTTTACCCAATGCCAAATTGCTCTTTTTTAATAGCTCTTCAACTTTTTCAAACTCAACATTTGATAAATTAGGAACAATTGTTTTATTCTTACCTACACTTACAGTCAATTCAACATTCGTTCCTTCTTTTGCTTCAGCATTTGGTGCTGGCGATTGTTGAACAATTTTTCCAGCTTCAACAGAATCATCATTCACAGTTTTTACTATAAGTCCATTAAGTTTCTTTTCTTTTAACACTCTAATAGCTTCATCTTTATCCAATCCAGTTACTGGAGGTACTTTAACAGTATTAGTAGCTTTATTAGAAACAGCTAATCTATATATAAAGAATACGGATGCGACTATAAGTAAAGCTAATACAACATAAGTTATACTATAATCGAAAATCCCCTTTTTCTTTTTTAGTTGTTCTCTGTTTTTATTATTATTTTTTATAATAGGTTTATTAAAATCATTTTGCTTATCAGCCTTATACACAGATTCTCTATAAAAAGCTCTATCGGTATTATCATTAAATGTAGCTCTTTGATTACTTCCTACATTCTTATCTTCTAAAGCTTTTATAAGACTTTCTGCACTTTCAAATCTATTTTCTGGATTTTTTTCCATACATTTTACAATTATAGAATTTAGCCAAGTTTCTAAATTTGGAACAAGCCTAATTGGTTCAACTAATGGTTCATTTATATGTTGCATTGCTATTCCAACTGCATTATCTGTATCAAAAGGAACTCTTCCTGTAACCATTTCATACATAACAACACCTAAAGAATAAATATCTGATTTTTCGTCAATAAATTTTCCCTTTGCTTGTTCAGGTGAAATATAATGCACAGTTCCAAGTACAGAAGAAGTATAAGTTATAGTTGAACTTGTAGCAATTCTTGCTATACCAAAATCTGTAACTTTAACATTTAAATTTTCATCAATAATAATATTATGAGGTTTGATATCTCTATGTATTATATGATGTTTATGAGCACAATCTAAAGCATTGGCTATCTGCTTAGAAATAGCAACAACAGCATTTGAATTTAATCTGCCCTTATCCTTTATTAATTCATTTAAAGTCTTACCTTTAATATATTCCATTACAATATAGTTAAAAGTCTTGCCATCTTCTATATGTTGACCTACATCGTAAATTTTAACTATATTTTGATTGTTTAAATTAGCAACAGATTGAGCTTCTATAACGAATTTTTTTATAAATTCTTTATCTTCAAGATATTGTTCCTTCAAAACTTTAACGGCAACAATTCTTTTTAAATAAATATCCTTAGCTTTATATACAATGGCCATCCCGCCAATTCCAACTTTTTCAATTACCTCATATCTGCCATTTAAAATTGATCCTAACATAAAATCTCCTCATCATTTTTAAAAATTCCAACAGTAACATTATCTCTTGCTAATCCACTTTTAACAGTAGATATAATATTATCAACCATTTCTTTTGCACTGTATTTAAAGTCTATCATTTCTGAAATTTCGTCATCATCAAGTTCATTTGTAAGTCCATCAGAACAAACAAGTAAAATATCTTTTGGCTTAATTTTAATAGATTCAACATCAACTTCAACATGTTTTTCCATTCCAATTGCTCTCAGAATAGAATTCTTATCATTATAATTTTTCACTTCTTCTTCAGTTAATGCACCACTTGAATATAAATATTGAACTAAAGAATGATCTTTTGTTAACATTCTAAAACTTTCGTCCTTAATATATATTCTACTATCTCCAACATGTCCGAAGTATAAAGTATTACCATCTATCAAAAGAACTTCTAAAGTTGTTCCCATTACTTTTTTAGAAATTTCTTCTTCTCCAGAATTTATTTCTAAATTAAGCTCATAAATAACTTTATTAGCTTCACAAAAAGCATCTATTAATAGGAGGGAATATTCGGAATATAGTTTATAATTATTTTTTATATAATTCATAACTATACTTACTGCACGACTTGATGCAATTTCTCCATTATCATGTCCTCCTACACCATCCGCTAAAATTAGAATATTTAGTTTTTCAAATTTTTCAAAAAGAAAATTGTCCTCATTATTTTCTCTAACATTTCCTTTATCCGAATTCATATAAAAAGACATAAAACACTCCTTTAAAATATCCTTTATGAAAACCTATAATTTTCATAAAAGTATTATATTCTAAATATCTTAATAAGTCAAGTTTTGTTTTTTAAAATGTTGATATTTCAATATTCTATTTTTAAAAATCAATTCTAAATTACAATATAATTTACCTACATTAGACATTTATTTAAAAATTTTTTACAAATAATTGAATTTTTTTAATCCAATTATTTATTATTATACAAATGACAATTTTGAATATAAGTAATTAATTATATACTAAAAAAGCAACCATAAAAAATTTATGATTGCTATATTTACATTATTCAATAATTTTTGATAAAATACCATTCAAATCCTCTATTATATAAAATTTCCCACCATATGAACTACCATCAAGTGGTCTAGGATTTATTAAATCATAATAATAATCTTCATTACTATCATCAACAATTTTAATAGTCTTATTCTCATCATAAACTACATTATATATTTTATCATTAGTCAAACTATCAACACCAAAAGTTTCTCCAACATATTTTACTCTCCCAATATACTCTAATGGAATTTTTTTATTGTATTCACTTTGATAAACTTTAATAGTCTTCATTTTTCCTCTTTATTTCAACAATTCAATAGCTTTTTTTAATTGTTCATCATCTTTTAAATGTTCTATTCCAGTTTTAGAATAATTCTTTTGTTCAACTTTATAATCAGGCTCTAGCCCAACTTTGTGTATTTTAGTTCCATTAGGTCCAAAATACTCAGCAATGGTCATCTTTATTCCTTCAGATTTTCCTCCATTATTTATAGGGAAAATAGATTGAATTATTCCTTTTCCAAAAGATTTTTCTCCAACCAATGTAGCTTTCTTATTATCATGAAGAGCAACACTTAAAACTTCAGAAGCTGATGCTGAACCTTTGTTAATTAAAACTACTATTGGAATATCTGTTCCTTTTCCTGTAGCTTTTTCAACCGTTTCTTTTCCTTTACTATCTACAATTTTCATAATTGTAGATTCAGGTAAAAGTTTATCAGCAACTTGCTTAACAGATGTCAATAGCCCTCCTGGGTTATTTCTAAGGTCAATAATTAAAGATTTTGCTCCTTTACTCAAGCCATCATCAATAGCCTTTTCAAAGTCAGTACCTGTTTTTTCAGCAAAGTTAGTAATTTGAACATATAAAATTCCATTATCTAAAAGTTTTGAATTTACAGATTCCGTAGTTATTTCTTCTCTCTTTAATGTGAAATCTAATATCTTTTCTTCAGAGTCTACAATTCTTTTAACTGTAACTTTGACCTCAGTACCAATTTCTTCATTACCTCTCATAAGTTTAACAGTTGACTCTAAATCATTCTTCTTTATTTCCTCATCATTGACTTTTACTATAATATCTTCTGCTTGTATCCCAGCCTTTTGGCTTGGACCACCTTTTATCGGTGCAACAACTACAATTTCTCCATTTTCATTTACACTAACTTGAACACCTATCCCAACAAATTTTCCTGTATTAGTTTTTTGAAGTTCCTTCATATCTTTTTCAGTCATATATTGAGTATAAGGGTCTCCCAAAGAAGAAAATATTGCTTTTTTAATTTCAGTATTCATTTTTTCATAATCAATATCGAAATAATACTTTTCTTTTATTGCATCAACAAAAGGTTTAAAACTACCATAATCAGAAGTTTCTTCAGTTTTAGTATTAGTAACTGGTGAAACTGATGAATTTTTTCCAGCTTTGTATGATATAAATGAGCTTAAAAATATCATCAAGACCAGAAAAACCGTAAGTTTTTTATTTTTTATCATATATTATTACTCCTAGTGATTCAAATATCTAAGTGGATCTACTGGTGAACCGTTATATCTAACTTCAAAATGTAAATGTGGTCCTGTTGAATTTCCTGTAGACCCTACTAGTGAAATAACTTGTCCTTTACTTACTTTTTGTCCAGCTCTTACAACCAAGCTTGAATTATGTCCATATACAATAACAATATTATTTGTATATTTAATCATAACAGCATTACCATAACTTCCATTCCATCCTGCAGAAATAACTACACCATCTGTTGCAGAGTAAACAGGAGTTCCTGTTGGAGCAGGAATATCAATTCCTCTATGTCTTTCTCCACCTTGACCAATTGGCGCATTTCTCCATCCAAATGGACTTGAAATTCTATAATATCCACTTAAAGGCCACATCATCTCTCCATTTGATGGACGAGAAGTTATCTTGCCTTCATCAATATCTTTTTGAATTTTCTTTTCGTTTATTCCTCTTAAAATATCTGCTTTTACTTTTTCTTCAAAGCTTATATTTGCATTTAGATTTTTAACTTTATTTTGTAATTGATCAATTTCTGATTTTGTATATTCAATATTTTGTTCCAATTTGGCAATAAGTTGTTTATTCTTTTCAACTTCTTCAGTATAAGCTTGATACTTTACTTCCATTTCTTTTTTCTTAACTACTTTTTCTTCTTTTCTTGCTTCTAATTCTTCTTTTTCTTTTTCCAAAGCAACTTTATCATTCTTCAAGCTTGTAATTAATTTCTTATCATAATCAGCAATTGATTGCATCATAAAATATCTTGAAATAAAATCTCTTATATCTGATGCAGAGAACAAAACTTCAATAGAATTTAAATCTTTATTACCATACATTACACGAACTCTTTTCTTAAAAAGTTCTTGATTTTCTGTAATTCTATCTTCTAAGATTGTTATTTTTTCTTTAGAAGCTTGAATTTCATCAGATATTTTAGATATTGCATCTTCTAACTCTGTAAGGTCTTTGTCTAACTGATCAATCTTTTTTTGCTTTTCAACAATTTCCTTGAACGCCTCATCCTTTTCAGTAGTCATATCTTGAATTGATTTCTTTTTATTTTCCAAATTCTTTTCTTGACTTTGTTTATCTTTCTTTAAATCATCTACTTTATCAGCATAAGAAATTATGCCTGAACCAAACATTGAAAACACAAGAATCCATGCTACAAATCTTCTCTTTTTCATCACAACCTCCTACACTTTCATATATTTTCTACTTGAGAATATTGATGCTAATACTCCGATACCAATACTTATTGCAAAATATGCAATAGCTACATAAATACCAAAAACATCAACTGGTAACAAATAATTTGAGAATATATTTCCTACTCCCCAAGCAAAGCTTTCATAAATATATTTATAAATAAAGAATACTATTGTAAAAGATATTCCAGCACCAATTATACCAAGTAACATACCTTCTACGATAAACGGCCCTGTAATACTCATATTAGTTGCGCCTATGTATTTCTTAATACTTATTTCTTTTCTCCTTGCTATAACTGTTAATTTAATTGTTATCGACATTATAAAGAAACTTACCATTAATAGTACAGCAACTAATGTAATTCCTACATATTTAACCATTTCCGATACTTTTGCTATCTTATCAACAATATCTTTATAATAAACTACTTTTTCTACATCTTTAACATTATATATGCTAGATGCAACAGCATTTGAATTTTCTATATTCTCAACCTTCAATTCAAAACTTTCAGGAAGGGCAGATTCCATACCCTCTAGTAAAAATGAATTTTCTTTCCATTGTTCTTTCATTTTTGCTAAAGCTTGTTCTTTTGAAACATAGTTTACTTCTTTTACATTTTCTATTTTTTGTAATTCTTCTTTAATTTTTGCAATCCTTTCGGATGTAACTTCAGGTGTTAAAATAACATCTATTTGATCAACCTTAGTCTTCATATCTTCTACTATATTATTAGCTACAAAAACTCCAAAAGTAATTCCACCTAGAATTAAAAGCATTGAGCAAATAGATACTATTGATGCAACACTCATAGATTTATTTCTCCAAACACCTACAAATCCTTCTCCTATGGCAGAAAAAAATCTTCTAATTGAACTCATCAAAATAACCTCCACGTTCTTCGTCATTAATCATTGCGCCATGATCCATACTTATAACCCTTTTCTTAAGTTTATTAACTATATCTTTATCATGTGTAGAAACAATAACTGTTGTACCTTTAGCATTTACATCCAAAAGTAACTTCATTATATCTTCTGAAGTATTTGGATCCAAATTTCCTGTTGGTTCATCAGCAATTAAATACTTAGGTCTATTTATAAGAGCTCTTGCAATACAAACTCTTTGTTGCTCTCCACCTGATAATTGATTTGGAAATGAGTCTGCTCTATCTGACAATCCAACTAGCTCTAAAATTTCAGTTACTCTTTTATTAATAACTCTTTTTGAAACTCCTAGAATTTGTAATGGATATTTTATATTGTCAAAAACAGTCTTACCTTCTAAAAGTCTAAAATCTTGAAATACAACACCCATTGTTTTTCTAAGTTGCGGTATTTTTCTGTTTCTCAACTTAACTATATTAACATTATCAACAATTATTTCACCTGATGTTGGTTTTATTTCTCTTAAAAGCATTTTTATGATACTTGTTTTACCTGCACCACTTGCTCCAATTAAGAAAACGAACTCTCCATCTTCTACTTTGAAACTAAGATCTTTCAAAGCACAAACGTCGTTTTTATATACTTTATTTACTTCTATAAATTCTAACAAAATATCACCTCAATTAAATTTCTAACCAATCGACAGTACTATTATATCATAAAATTTATAAAATGTAGTAAAAAAAGCAAAAAAAGTTACAAAATAATTACAAATATATTACAAATAATTAACATTTAGCAAAAATATTCTATTTATTATCAAAATAATATAAAACTGAACGTCCTGTTTTAAATTTATTTATGTTATCAAAAAAATCTAAATAGTTATTATGATCAAATAATTTTATTCTTTTCTTTATTTTTTGTAAAACATCATTAGTAACGCTGAACTCATCAATCCCTAGCAAAATTAAAAGTTCAACAGCATCTAATTCACTTGCAAAGTTTCCACACATTGAAACTATTTTTCCATTTCTATGAGCAATATCTACAACACGATGAATTGAACGAATAACTGATGGGTTATAACAATCATACAATTGTTGCATCTTAGAATTTTCTCTATCACATGCTAACATATATTGAACCAAATCATTTGTTCCAATACTCACAAAATCAACTTCTTTAATCAAAATATCAATAAGAAAAACTGAAGCAGGAGTTTCTATCATAATTCCAAACTCAATATTTTCATCAAAATCCACTCTCTCTTCTCTTAATTCATCTTTGATTTTTAATATTTCATTTTTTATCCACAAAACTTCATCTAATGTAGTTATCATTGGAATCATAATTTTTATATTTCCAAATGCAGATGCCCTTAAAATTGCCCTTAAATGTTTTCTCAATTCCTTATAAAATTCTTTATAAATTCTAAAACCACGTAATCCTAAAAATGGATTTTTTTCCTCATCCAACTTAAAAAACATAGATTTTTTATCAGCACCAATATCAAAAGTTCGAATTACAATAGGTTTGTCTGTACTTTGAGCAAGTTTTTTAAAAATTTCAAATTGATACTCTTCTGTTGGAGATTCATCAGACATAAATAAAAACTCTGTTCTAAACAACCCACATCCATCTGTACCATTCTTTAAAGATACTTCAAACTCTTCAAAACTTGAAATATTACTACATACTCTTATATACCTATTATTTTTGGTTCTTACTATATTCCTATCTAAAAATTCTTTTTGTGATGATTTCAATAAATTTTTATATGAATTAACTACATCTTCGTCAGGATTTAAAAACAATTTTTCTTGATTACAATCTAAAATACAATCAAAGTTCGTATCCTTTAACTCTTGAAAATCTAGAGAATCACATATTATATAAGGAATTTGTAAATTTTTTGCATATAAAGAAGCATGTGAAGTTTTTCCACCATTTTTTGAAACTATACCAATTAATTGATCTTTATATTTATCAATTATTTTTGGTGATAAATTTTCTGTAAAAAGTACAAATTTATTTTCATAAATTTTAATTTCTTCAGTTGATGTTAAAGTTCTAATAAACTCTTCTTGAATTGAAATATAATCATAAATTCTATCTCTCATATAGTCAGAATCTAGATTATTCAATTCATAGCAAATATGACTAATTGTCTCCTCTATTGATTTTTCTAAAGATTTATTTTCAGTCAATATTTTACTTTTTACACTATCTTTTAAAAATGGATCATCTATTAATTCAATATGAACATTTAATAAACTCTCTAATTTTTCATCTTGAACTTTTATCCTATCAGATTCTAAATAACTTGATAATAAACTTTCAAACCTTGTAATTTCTTTCTCTTTATCATTGTCAGATATTTTTTCTTGAATAAAATTCTTTTCATAAAACAAAGTAATTGCCTTACCATAAGCAATTCCATTAGAAACGGAAAATCCATCATATACTTTCATAATACTCCACCAAAAAAGCTTCTCTTTCGAGAAGCTATACTTAAAATTAATCAGCTAAATTTTCTATGAAGTTCACAACTTCCCCTAAAGTTTTCTCTTCATTTTCTCCATCAACTCTCAATGTTACTTCTGTTCCCTTAGAAATACCTAAACTCATAACATTAAAAATACTTTTCGCATCAGCAACTTTGTTATCTAAAATAATTTCAATACTTTCATCAAATTTCTTAACAAATTGAACTAAAGATGCAGCAGGTCTAGCATGTAATCCTGTTTCATTTTTTATTATAACGTTTTTTTCTATCATAATAAGCCTCCTAAGTTTCTAATATTTAAACTACATATATATTTTACCATTATTGTTTAAACAATTCAATAGTTTTACTAAATTTTTTAAAAACGTTTTTCATAACTAAAACAAATAATTCTTTAAAAATTAATATAATAAAAACTCATAGGAAATTCACATATTATTTATATTTTTAATATGAACTTCAATCTATGAGTTTATAATTAATTCCTGCTTAGTGAAAATAATTCTATGCTTCTTCTTCTAAAATACCCTGTCTAAGTTGTCCACAAGCTCCATTTATATCATCACCCTGTTTCTTTCTTATCGTGGCATTTATTCCGTAGTTTTCAAGCATTGACTTAAATACATAAATATACTTTGTACTTGGCGCAACTCCATCAAATTCTTTTATTGAATTTAAAGGAATTATATTAATATGGCAATTTAAACCTTTTAGAATATTCTTAAGCTCCAACGCATGTTTTTTTGAGTCGTTTTGCCCTTTGATTATTGTATATTCAAAACTGACTCTTCTTGAAGTTTTATCAAAATAATACTTACAAGCCTTTAATATTTCATCAATTGAAAAATTATCTGAAATAGGCATTATTTCTCTTCTTTCATTTTGAAATGGATTATGAAGTGAAATTGTGAGCGTAACAGGTAATTTTTCATCAGCTAATTTATAAATATTATGGACAAGTCCACAAGTTGAAATTGTAATATTTCTTAGGCTCAAATTTTTACCCTTTTCAGAATTTATAATCTTCAAAAAATTGATTACATTATTATAGTTATCAAGCGGTTCTCCAATGCCCATAATAACGACATTATTTATAGTTAAATTCAAATCATTCTCTATCAGATAAATTTGATTTAACATTTCAGCAGAAGTTAAATTTCTTTTAAAATTTTCTTTTGTTGACGCACAAAAAGTACATCCCATTCTACAACCTACTTGACTTGAAATACAAACTGTACAATAACTTCCATAGTCCATAAATACAGTTTCAATTATTCTATTATCATATAATTTAACCAAATATTTTTTTGTATTATCTAGCTTTGATTCATATTTTGTATAAATTGAAGAAGTATTTATATATCCTATTTCCTTTAGTTTTTCAATTAAAACTTTAGGCAGTTGCTTGCAATTTTCTATTTCAAAGTTTTTCTTTTGATGCATAAATCTAAAAAATTGCTCAGCCCTGAACTTCTTTTCTCCCAAACTTAAAAATAAATCTTCAAGCTCTTCAATTTTCAAAGAGTTAAATTCTATTTTTTTATTTCCCATTCTTTTCTTCCTTTAGAATAAAATCCCTCAACAAATAATCAACAGACATAAAACGAACTTGTTTTTCTTGAACTTTTCCTTTTATTTTTCTAATCAATGTATAAGCAAGTTCTCCCGCAAGTCCAGCTCCTCTTGCGGTAATTATATTGTCATCAATACAAATTGCATCTTCCTTAACAATTGCATCAAGCAATTCATCTTCCATTCCCGGATAAATAACAGCATTTCTTCCGGATAAAACACCTGCTTTTGCAAGAACTGAAGGTCCTGCACAAATCGCAGAAATCAACTTGCCCTCTTCGTCAAATTTCTTTATTATATCTAAAACTCTTTTGTCATCTCTGATATCAAAAGCAGCAGGAAGTCCACCTGGAATAATAATTCCTGCATATTCTTTTAAATCTATATTTTCAATCAAATCATCAGCTAAAACATTTATTCCTCTATTACTTGTAACTTGAAGTTTTCCTGTAATTGAAATCATATCGACCTTAATATCCGCTCTTCTAAGATAATCAACTTGAGTAAGTGCTTCAACTTCTTCAAAGGTATCTGTTAAAATTAAAATATATCTATCCATTTTGCTCTCCTAATATTTTCCTTAAAAATTGCCCTGTATATGATTTCTCACATTTTGCAACTTCCTCAGGTGTGCCTGTTACTACAATGGTTCCTCCACCGTCGCCACCTTCAACACCTAAATCAATTATATGATCTGCAATTTTTATCATATCTAAATTATGTTCTATAACAATAACAGTATTTCCTTGTTCAACTAAGGTATTTAAAACTTCAATCAATTTTTTTATATCATCAATGTGTAATCCTGTAGTTGGTTCATCTAAAATATAAACAGTTTGTCCCGTTCCACGTTTAGCAAGTTCAGATGCAAGTTTAACTCTTTGAGCCTCTCCACCTGAAAGCTCTGTTGAGCTTTGACCAATCTTAATATAATCCAATCCTACATCATATAAAGTTTGTAATTTTCTTTTTATTGAAGGATGATTTTCAAAGAATTTAAGTCCATCTTCAACAGTCATTTCCAAAACATCTGAAATATTTTTCCCATTATAAGTTACTTCCAAAGTTTCTCTATTGTATCTTTTACCACCACAAACTTCACAAGGTACATATACATCAGGTAAAAAGTGCATTTCAACCTTTATTGTTCCGTCTCCTTTACAAGCTTCACAACGACCACCGTGAACATTAAAACTAAATCTACCTTTGCTATATCCTTTCATTTTTGCCTTTGTAGTCATGGCAAAAACATCTCTTATATTATCAAAAAGTTTAGTATAAGTTGCAGGATTTGAACGTGGAGTTCTCCCTATTGGACTTTGGTCAATTTCAATAACTTTATCCAGTTTTTCATAGCCCTCAATTCTATCAAACTTTCCTGTTTTTTGTTTACTTCTATTTAATTTGTTTGACAATTCTTTATTTAAAATTGAATTTACCAAACTGCTCTTTCCACTTCCTGAAACACCAGTTACACAAGTAAAAACACCGATAGGAAATTCAACATCAATATTTTTTAAATTATTTTCTCTTGCTCCAAAAACTTTAATTGTATCTGTGTATTTTCTTCTTTGTTTAGGAACTTCTATTTTACTTTTTCCTGAAAGATATGCACCTGTAATAGATTTTTTACTCTTCATAATATCTTTAAGAGTTCCCTGAGCAACAACCTCTCCACCATGAATGCCTGCTCTTGGTCCAATATCTACAATATGGTCAGCACAACGAATAGTATCCTCATCATGTTCTACTACAATCAAAGTATTTCCAAGATTTGTTAAATTTCTTAAAGCATTTAAAAGTTTTTCATTATCTCTTTGATGTAAACCGATACTTGGTTCATCTAAAACATAAACAACTCCAACAAGCCCCGAACCGATTTGAGTTGCAAGTCTAATTCTTTGACTTTCTCCTCCTGAAAGAGTTCCTGCACTTCTTGCCAAAGTTAAATATTCAAGACCTACATCTTTTAAAAATTTAAGTCTTTCTCTAATTTCCTTTAAAATTCTTTCCCCAATAATACTTTCAGTTTCTGTTAATTCTAAATCATTAAACCATTCATTTAATTTTTGAACAGACATTGCTGTAACATCTGAAATATTTTTGTCTCTTATAAAAATTGAAAGGGCCTTTTCATTAAGTCTTTTTCCTTTACAAGTTTCACATTCCATTTCAGACATCACTGTTTCAATTTTTTCTCTCATAGAAGACATTGGAGAAGAAGCATATCTTCTTTCTAAATTCTTTACTATTCCTTCAAATGGTTTATTAAAAGTTTTATTTTCATTTGTGAACTTACTTTCAAACCTAAATTTTATATTTCTTAATCCTGTCCCATAAAGAAGTTCATCTATAGTTTCTTTACTTAAATCTTTAAAAGGAGTATTTTCATCAAAACCATTATATTTTATTATTTCGTGAAATATTTTGTAATAGTATCCATCTTCCCCAGTAGTCATATTGTAACATTCAATTGCTCCCTCTAAAAGTGATTTATTTTTATCAGGAATTACCAAATCCGGATCTATAATTTTATGGCTTCCAAGTCCATTACAATCATGACACATTCCAAAAGGACTGTTAAAAGAAAAAGTTCTAGGTTCAATTTCATCAAATGAAATATGCCCGTTAGGACAGGACATTTTTTCAGAAAATAAAATTTCTTCTCCATCAACCACTTTAACCTTAACAATACTGTCACTAAATTTAAAAGCTGTTTCCAAACTCTCTGTAAGTCTTGACTCAATTCCTTCTTTTACAACAAGTCTATCAACTACAATATCAATATTATGTTTTTTATTTTTATCTAACTCAATTTCTTCAGTAAGTTCATATTCCTTATCGTCAATAATTGCACGAACAAAACCTTGAATTTTTATATTTTCTAAAAGTTTTTTATGTTCTCCCTTTTTCCCACGAATTACAGGAGCTAACACAAATATCTTACTTCTCTCTTCAAGTTTCATAACTCTATCAACCATTTGGTCGATACTTTGACTTTTTATCTCGGTTCCACATATTGGACATTTTGGAATTCCAATTTTTGCAAAAAGCAATCTTAAATAATCATAAATTTCAGTAACAGTTCCTACAGTAGATCTTGGATTTCTATTTGTAGTTTTTTGATCAATAGATATTGACGGACTTAATCCATCAATATATTCAACATCAGGTTTATCCATTTGACCTAAAAATTGTCTTGCATAACTTGATAAGCTCTCAACATATCTTCTTTGCCCTTCGGCATAAATTGTATCAAAAGCCAAAGATGATTTTCCACTTCCACTAAGTCCTGTAAAAACAACCATTTTATCTCTTGGAATTTCTAAATCTATATTTTTTAAATTATTTACTTTTGCTCCTTTAATTCTAATTGTATTTTTAGACATCTAATCCCCACATTTCTTTTAATCTCTTTATTTCATCTCTTATTGATGCTGCTCTTTCAAAGTCTAAAGAATCGGCAGCAGATAACATTTCATTTTTCAAATCTTCAATGAAACTTTCATAATCTGTAATTTCAACATCTTCTGTTTTATAATCCACATTATCCTCAGCAACCTTTGTAGCTTGAATAATCTCTCTAATATCTTTCTTAACACTCTTCGGAGTAATATTATGCTCTATATTGTATTTATTTTGAATTTCACGTCTTCTATTTGTTTCCTTAATTGCCACATCCATTGACTTTGTAATTCTATCAGCATACATAATAACTCTTCCGTTTACATTTCTTGCAGCACGTCCGATTGTTTGTATCATAGAAGTTTCAGAACGCAAAAAACCTTCCTTATCTGCATCCATAATTATAACCATACTTACCTCAGGCAAGTCAAGTCCTTCTCTTAACAAGTTTATTCCAACCAAAACGTCAAACTTTCCAACACGCAAATCTCTGATTATTTCCATACGTTCAATCGTGTCAATATCGCTATGCAAATAAGTTGTTTTTATTCCTACATTTTTTAAATAATCCGTTAAATTTTCAGCCATTTTTTTAGTTAAAGTTGTAATTAAAACACGTTCACCTTTTTTAATAACTGAATTCACTTCCCCAATTATATCATCAATTTGTCCTTCTGTTTTTCTAACTTCAATTAAAGGATCCAAAAGTCCCGTAGGTCTTATAATTTGTTCAACTTCTTCTAAATTATGGCTTTTTTCGTACTTGCCAGGAGTTGCAGATACATATAAGATTTGATTTACCATACTTTCAAATTCTGTAAATTTTAATGGTCTGTTATCCAAAGCAGAAGGCAATCTAAATCCATAATCAACCAAATTTTGTTTTCTACTTCTATCCCCTTCATACATTGCTCCAATTTGTGGAACAGTAACATGACTTTCATCTACAATAATCAAAAAATCATCAGGAAAATAATCAATCAAAGTATAAGGTCTTGAACCTCTTTCTCTACCACTTAAATGAGCAGAATAATTTTCTACACCACTACAAAATCCAATTTCTTGTAACATTTCCAAATCATATTTTGTTCTCTGTTCAAGTCTTTGAGCTTCAACTAATTTATTTTCTTGATTTAAAACTAAAAGTCTTTCTTCCAATTCTTTTGAAATTGTTCCGATTGCTCTTTCAATTTTTTCAGAACTAGTGGCGAAGTGAGAAGCAGGATAAATTGCAACATGCTCACGAGTTCCTATTACATTACCTGTTAAGGCATCAATTTCTGAAATTTTATCTATTTCATCTCCAAAAAATTCGACTCTAATACTATTTTCAGATGAAGAAACAGGAAATATTTCTAAACTGTCTCCCCTTACACGAAAAGTACCACGAATAAAATTAATATCATTCCTTACATATTGAATATCTACAAGTTTTCTTATAACTTCATCTCTATCTTTTATCATTCCAGGTCTTAATGAAACTACTAAATTTTCATAGTCTATTGGATCGCCTAAACCGTAAATACAAGAAACGGAAGCAACAATAATTACATCTCTTCTTTCAAAAAGAGACATTGTAGCGGAGTGTCTAAGTTTATCTATCTCATCATTTATTGAGCTGTCTTTTTCTATATAAGTATCGGATTGTGGAACATAGGCTTCAGGTTGATAATAATCGTAATAGGATACAAAAAACTCAACAGCATTGTTAGGAAAAAATTCCTTAAATTCACTCGCAAGCTGATAAGCCAAAGTCTTATTATGAGCAATTACAAGTGTTGGTTTTTGAACTTTCTCAATAATATTTGCCATTGTAAAAGTCTTTCCGCTACCCGTAACACCCTTCAAAATTATTTCTTTATTACCTTTTTTAATTGAATCCGATATTTTTTCAATAGCTTCAGGTTGATCTCCTGTAGGCTTAAATTTTGAATTTAAAACAAACTCCATAATGCACTCCCATTTATTTATTAATCAAATATTTTTATTTAAAATAATCTATAATAATATTATACTATATTTTTCATCTATAACATAACTAATATACCGCAAAAATTTCTTTAATAATCAAATTAAAAAGTACTTTCTATTATAAAATTTTATTGTTGATAATAAATATCGAAAGTGCTATAATTTGTTTATAGTTAAATAAATTTTTATGGAGGTATTTATGTTTTTAGTTGTAAAAAATTTAAACAAATCTTATGGAACAAATGAAAATAAAATTTCCGTTTTAAAAGATATAAATTTTTCTTTAGAAAAAGGTGCACTTTGTACTCTATTAGGACCATCTGGTTCAGGAAAATCAACATTACTTAATGCTATTGGCGGACTTGAAAAAATTGACAGCGGGTCGATAACGATAAATAATTGTGAAATTTCAAGTTTAAAACAAAATCCCCTTTCAAATTTTAGAAGAAAATATTTAGGTTTTATTTTTCAATTTTATAATCTGATTCCAGATTTAACTGTAACAGAAAATATTCAAGTAGGTTCTTTTATACACAATGACCCTATGGATATTGAAAAATTAATAAAAGATTTAGGTTTATGGGAACATAAAAATAAATATCCAAGACAATTATCAGGTGGACAACAACAAAGATGTGCAATAGGTCGTGCTTTAATAAAAAAACCTGAAATATTACTTTGTGATGAGCCTACAGGTGCTTTAGATTATAAAACTTCAAAAGATATTTTATCCCTACTTCAAAGAATAAATAATGAATATAAAACTACAATTATTCTTGCAACTCATAATGAAGAAATAACAAAGATGTCTAATATTACAATAAGGCTAAAAGATGGAATTATATGTCAAGAAATTGAAAATGACAATGTAATGGATGCACAAGAATTGGAGTGGTAACATGAGAAATTTAAATAAAAGAATTCTTAGAGGATTAAAAGCCCAATGGTCAAAAAATTTATTTCTCTTTATACTTCTATTTTTTATGATTTCCACAACTTCAGGCATGTTGGTTTCATCAGGAAGTATCAAGACTTTATATTATGAACTTATGTCAACTGGAGTTGTTGAAGATGGAAAAATATTATTCGCATTTGACCCTACAGATGAAATATTAAAATCCATTGAAAAAACTAATGTTAAAGTCGAAAAAGCTCCTTACGTTGATGCAAAAATTAATAAAATTAAAGATGATAAAGATGAAAAGACAATTAGACTTTATACAAATAGAAAAAATATAAATCTCCCTGTTATCAATGAAGGTAATCTTGCAAAAAATAAAAATGAAATAGCTATTAATAGACTATTTGCCGAAAATAATAATTTAAAAATAGGTGACAATATTACTTTTAAAAAAGAATTTTTTAAAGATAATAAAGAACGTATTTTTAAAATAGTTGGTTTAATAGCAACTCCAGATTATAATTCATCTTTTCAAAAATCTACAGATTTAATATTTAATGCAATAGATTTTGGAGTAGGATTAGTATCTGATAAAGACAAAGATATTTTTAACGAAAGCAAGTTAAAATATCAAGTTTCATATAGATTTAACGATAGAAACCTAAGTGAAAAAGAAACGAAAGAAAAAAATAAAGAAGTTGTAAATTCTGCAAATATTTCAAAAACAGTTTTAGAACAACTTCCAAAAAAAGATAATAATGCTATAAGTTATTTGATTGACGATATGGGTGGAGATAGGCCTATGGTCATTGTTATGCTTTGTCTAATGGTAACGCTAATAGGATTCATATTTGCACTTTCTATTGTGAGTAAAATACAAGAAGAATCTGAAATAATTGGAATACTTCTTGCGAATGGATATAAAAAATCAGAGCTCGTTATAAATTATATAGCAAACTCTGTTATAATTACATTTTTAGCTGCTGTTTTAGGAAATATTTTTGGGTACACAGTTTTTACAAATTCTTTTAAATCTGTTTACTACAAATCATTTAATATGCAGAACTTCACTCCTAGTTTCAACTTGGAAGCATTAATAATTACAACTATAATCCCTATTTCAATAATTTTAATTTTTAATTATATTTATATTTATAGAAAATTAAACTTCACACCTTTAGATTTTTTAAGAAAAAATTTAAAACATTATAAAAATAAAAGAAAATCAAAGCATGAAAATGAATTAAAAGTCAACAAAAACTTTTTAGGTTCATTTAGAAAATCAATTATAAAATCCAACAAAGGTGATTATGTAGCGATAGTACTTGGAATATTTATTACTTCAATATTATTCATCTTTGGAATTTCTGCAAAACCTACATTCGACAACTACGGAAATAATATAAAAGAAAATTTGATTAGTAAATATCAATATGTGCTAAAGGCTCCTATTGAAATTGGCAATAAAACAGCAGAAAAATATACGACTACACCAGCAAGGGTTTATCACAGTATCAAAAAATCAGATGAAGACATACTTCTTTTAGGAATTGCTGAAAATTCAAAATACTTTGAAAACACCAAACTACCCGAAAACAAAAATGAGATAGTTATTAGTGAAAATCTTTCAAAGAAACTTAGAAAGTATGTTGGAGATGAAATAACAGTTAAAGGGAAATTGTCAGATAAAGAAAAGACTTATAAAATAGTTAATATACACAAAAAGTCTGCTAATCTTTCAGCCTTTATAAAGCAAGAATATTTGAATGAAGAATTAGAGCAAAATAAAGAATTCTTTAATGGATATTTTAGTAATGAAAAATTAGATATTGATGAAAAGTATGTTTCAACAACAATAGATGAAAATTCAATGACAGATGTTTCTAAACAGATGTCTAAACTTATGGGACCAATGCTATCTGCATTTATAGCTGTATCTACAATATTCTTAGCAGGATTTACTTACAGTCTAATGAAAATAATAACAGATAAAAATACTATCCAAATTGCATATTTAAAAATTTTCGGTTACACGAATAAAGAAATTTCAAAAATCTATATTCGACCAGTAACTCTAACAGTATTATTAAGTTTAATAGCTTTAATACCACTTGAAATATATACAGTAAAACAAATAATGTATTATTCAATGCTAAAATTTTCAGGATATTTAGAGCTTGATATTTCGCCAAAAATTGTAATAATGTCAATTGTGATAACTATTGCTACTTATCTATTTGTAAGTATATTACAATTTTATAGAATATCAAAAATGAATTTCAGCGAAGTTCTAAAAAACAGAGAATAATTTACTATCACTTAATTCTGTTATAATCAAGAGTATAATCTTATATTTAATTTAGAAAACAACGGAAAAAATTTCCGTTGTTTTTTTATGACAACTTTAATCCCATTAAATTAATATATCTAGTATTCAACAGAAAATTATGGTATAATATGTGTGTATAAATTTTAGGAGGAATCATGAAAAAAGTAGTTGGGATAAGATTCAAAGAAGCCGGAAAGATATATTACTTTGATCCCTGCAACTTTAGTATAAATAAAAATGATAATGTAATCGTAGAAACTTCTCGTGGTATAGAGTATGGAAATGTAGCCATTGAACCTAAAGAAGTTGAAGAATCAAAACTAGTTTCATCATTAAAACCAGTTTTGAGAATTGCTGATAACATGGATGATTATATACATGAAGAAAATAAAAAGAAAGCTAAAGATGCTATTGAAATTTGCAAAGTAAAAGCAAATGAACACGGCTTAGATATGAAATTAGTTGATTGTGAATATACTTTTGACAATCAAAAAGTTATTTTTTACTTTGTTTCTGACAATAGAATTGATTTTAGAGAATTGGTTAAGGACCTTGCATATATATTTAAAAATAGAATCGAACTTAGACAAATTGGAGTTAGAGATCATGCGAAAATAGTAGGTGCTCTAGGCTCTTGTGGTCAAGTTTGTTGTTGCAAAAGATTTTTAGGAGAATTTGCTCCTGTAACTATAAAAATGGCAAGAGATCAATCTCTATCTCTAAATCAAAATAAAATCTCAGGAACATGTGGTAGACTAATGTGTTGTTTGAAATACGAACAAAATGTTTACGAAGAAAAATTAAAAAAAATTCCACCTTGTGGTACTTATGTAATAACAAGTGAAGGCAAAGGCATTATAGTTGACAGTTATACTCTATCAGAAATTGTAAAAGTAAAGATAGTAAATGAAGATAATAACACTGAAACTATTAAACCCTTTTTTGTAGATGATATTGCAGTTACAAAAGAAAGAGATATGGCTTACGCTAAAAAAGATGAAGATATTCAATTTGAATATATTGAGGAATTATTATAAGCATTAAAAAATAGAGTTGTTTTTAACTCTATTTTTTTGTTATGTCAATTAATTTTTTATAATCTAATTACCAATTTTTATATATTCTATTTTGTTTCTTTCCAATAATTCTATCGCATATTCGTCCATTCTATAACTATTTTCATAATAAATTTTAGAAATTCCTGCTTGAATTAAAGCCTTAGTACAATTTAAACAAGGAAAATGAGTTACATAACAAGTACAACCTTTTACTTTAATTCCCTCTCTTGCACAATATAAAAGTGCATTTTGTTCTGCATGTATTGTAGCAATACAATGTCCATCTCTCATTGTATGACCTATTTCGTCACATTGAGGATTACCTGAAATTGAACCATTATATCCAGTTGATATAATTCTATTATCCTTATTAACTAAAACACAACCAACATAAGCCCTATCACAAGTTCCTCTAGTTGCAACCATCTTCGCTAAATCCATAAAATATTCGTTCCAAGGTTTTCTCATATTCCCTCCTACTTTCCAAATAATTTTTTCTCTATTTCATCTAGTTGATTTAAAGCTTTGTCATCTAGAGTATTGAAATAGCTTTTGTTTGTAATTCTATTTTTTGTTTCATAACGATTACTTTTGTTTTTTAAATTTTCATAACGAAACAATAATTCTTTTGAAGTTAATACTATTCCACCTCTTTGTGTAACGAGTTTTTGAATAAGAGTGTCATCTGTTCCGACAGAAACTGATATTTTTCTTCCAATTTCATCCAATTTTTTTTCAATAAATTGGTCTGCAGTTTCATTTTGTTTTGTGTAGACAACTTCAATTCCTTTTATAACTTCTGAAGAACCTTTGAAATTAATCTTATATGCATCAAAGACAAGTAACAAATCTATTCCTATTAATTTTGAAAATTCGCCCATATCATAAATTAATTCATTTCTTGCATTTTCGAAACTCAATTTTAAAAATGGTTTGTATTTTTCCCAAGCATTTAGAATATTGTATCCATCAATTATGATTAATTTTTTATTTTTCATCTCTCTGTCTTAATGCCTCATAAACTAGAATTGCACAGGCATTTGATGCGTTAAGGCTTGAAACTTTACCTTTCATTGGAAGTTTGGTTAAAAAGTCACATCTCTTTCTTATAAGTTGTCCTATTCCCTTTCCTTCATTTCCAATTACTATTGCAATATTTCCTTTAAAATCCATATCTGTATATATCTTTTCAGCCTCTCCACAGGCACCATAAACCCATACATTTTCTTTTTGTAATTTTAAAATTGTATCTGCAATATTTGCAACTTTCGCTATTTTAATATGATTTACTGCTCCTGCAGATGATTTTTGAACAATTGAAGTAACTGGCGCTTGATTTCTCTTAGAAACTATAATTCCATGAACACCAACAGCTTCACAAGTACGAATTATTGCTCCAAAATTATGTGGATCTTCAATCTCATCCAGAATCACTAAAAATAAATCTTCATTTTTATCTTTTGCACTTTGTAATATTTCTTCGACAGTTGAATACTCAAAACTTGAAATTAAGGCACAAACTCCTTGATGAACAACTCCGTCAGCCATATTTTCTAATTTGTTTTTATCAATTTCTGAAATTAGAATACCATTTGCCTTTGCTTTACCAATTATTTTATTTATTGAGCCCTTTAAATCGCCTTTTAAAATATATATTTTCTCTACTTTTCTATCGCTTTCTAATGCCTCTAATACAGCATTTCTTCCGAATATATAGTCGCTCATATTACACCCTTTTCCAAATAACACCATTTCTTGTGTCTTTTAATTCTATATTCATTTCTTTTAAAGCATCACGAATTTCATCAGCTCTTTTAAAATCTTTATTCTTTCTAGCTTCTTCTCTTTCTTTAATAAGTTTTTCAACTTTTTCATCTAAATTATCATCTTCTTCTTTATAAAGAAGTCCTAAAACTGAAGCAAAGTCAGAAAGCAACTTAACAGCACCCTTTACAACTTTCAAATCAGTATTTTCATCAAATGTATTTGTATAACGAATAAGCTCATAAACTTTAGAAATAGCATCAGCTGTATTTAAATCGTCATCCATACAATCTAAAAATTCTTTTTTCAATTCAACTAATTTAGAAATATCTTCATCTTCTTTTTCTTCACAAATTTCTAAAAGTCTTTCTAAATGTTCTTTACCATTATACATTCTTTCAAGTCCATTTTTTGTTTGTTCCATAACTTCTCTACTGAAATTCAAAGGATTTCGATAATGTGTTGATAAAATCCAAAGTCTGATTACTTCCAAGTCATATTCTTTTTGAATATCTTTTATGGTAAAGAAATTTCCTTTTGATTTACTCATCTTTACATTATCTATATTAATCATTCCATTATGCATCCAGTAATTAGCAAAAACTTTTCCATTACAACATTCAGACTGAGCAATTTCATTTTCGTGATGAGGAAATTGTAAATCTTCTCCACCCGCATGAATATCTATTGTATCTCCTAAGAATTTCTTTGCCATTACAGAACATTCAAGATGCCATCCAGGTCTACCCATTCCCCAAGGACTTTCCCAAGCTGGTTCACTTTCATCTTTTCTTTTTTTCCAAAGTGCAAAATCAAGAGGATTTTTCTTTTCATCAGAAATATCAATCCTTGCTCCTGCTCTTAAATCATCAATATTTTTTTTAGATAATTTTCCATAATCCTTAGCTTTTGTAATATCAAAATATACATTACCATCGACATTATATGCAATGCCTTTTTCTTCTAAAACTTTTACAAATTCTATCATCTCATTGATACATTCTGTAGCTTTTGGATGAATTGTATGACTTTCAAAAAGATTTAATCCATAACTATCTTCAAGATATGCATCAATATATTTTTTTGTAATATCTGTAAAAGGTACATTTTCTTCTTTTGCTCTATTTATAATCTTATCGTCAATATCTGTAAAATTACTTACAAATTTTACATCATAACCTATATATAAAAGATATCTTCTCAAAGTATCATAAACAATCATAGGTCTTGAATTACCAATATGAATATAATTATAAACCGTTGGACCACAAACATAAATCAACGCCTTCCCTGCTTGAATAGGTTTAAAATCTTCTTTTTTTCTAGTTAATGTATTGTAAATCTTCATATTACACCTCTCTATTTTTATTTCATAGTATTTTACTACTTAAAATTATTTTATATAAAACAAAACGTCTCTTGAAAAAACAAGAGACGAAAAAATTCCGCGGTTCCACTCTAATTGAAAAAATCCACTTAAATTGCTATAAAGTAGCAAACAATACTCCAAGGACGCACCTTCAACATTGATGTATTTCACCACACAACATCTCTCTAAAAATCGTTGTTTCTTTTCCTCTTCAACATATATCTTCATTTATAATAGGATACTAAATTATTAAGAAAAAGTCAATATTTTAATTAGACTTTTCTTCTTTTATTTTTAAAAGCAAGTCAACTCTATCAGTAATAATTCCATCAACTTTTTTATTTATAAGTTTTCTCATATCTTTTTCTGTATTAATTGTCCAATAACAAACTGAGATATTATGTTTATGGAACTTATAAATTAAATATTTTGTATCTAAAGGCAATTTTTCAAATTTTGGAATCATCATCGCATGAGTATTAAATTTCTTAAAAGTATCATATCCAAAATACGAAGCCAATACAACTTCAGTAGTCTTTTTCATAGATCCTGAAATAATTATTTCCCCATGACTTATTTTTCTTAAATGTTTAAGATTTTCTTCACTGAAACTTGAAAAAATTACATTTTTTTCTAAATTATATTCTTTTACAAATTTATATAAAAGTTCTGCTGACTTTAACCCAATTTCTCCTTCATCTTTAACATCAATGCTATAAACAACTTTATCCCCAAATTTTTCAAAAAGTTTAGAAACCTCCATTGGATATAAACCTTGTACTCTATTTTCTACATAAGGAGAATCTCCATTAATATCTTTAAACTTATAACCAAAATTAAATTCCTTTAATTCATCATATGTATAATCAATAACATTCCCTGTTCCATCAGTTGTTTCATCAATATTTTCATTATGTTGAGTTACTATTTTGCCATCTTTTGTAAGTCTAATATCAGTTTCAAAAGCGTCAACTCCCATTTCGAAAGACTTCAGAAAAGCTAATTCTGTATTTTCTGGAAATAAATGACTTGAGCCTCTATGAGCAAATATTAAAGGAAATTGTCCATTTTTAAAAATTTTTCTAGCCTTTCTTTCTTTTTTAAAACATGAAAATTGTAAAACTATATAAATTATAATTATAAATACCAATAAAAACTTAAAAAATAAACTCATAAACCCCATCTCCTAATTATTTATAATAAAATCTAATATAATTATATCATATAAATATAAATTATGATATAATTATGATATAATTATATTATCATATTTTATTAAGGAGATTAACAAAGGTTGATGTATTATGTTAGAAGATTTTTTTGGAGATAAAAAATATTTCCTTAGAACTATTTTTTTTATACTAATGGGTGATTTGATTTGCTCATTTGCAGTTGTTAAATTTTTAGTGCCTGCAGGACTTCTTTCAGGTGGACTTGGTGGTATTGGACTTATGATTGAATACTTGACTGGTCTTCCTACAGGTATTTCAGTATTCATATTGAATTTACCTATGATGATTGTTGGTGCATTTTTTTTGAAAAAAAAGTTTATGACTTACGCATTTTTATCTACTTTTATTTATTCATTTATATTAGTTGCAATGCGTCATATTCCAATAGATTTCAAACTTGATAACAATATGTTATATGCAATTTTTGGTGGTTTCATAAATGGTTTTGGAATGGGAATTTTATTCAAACATGGTGCATGTCAAGGCGGACTTGATATTTTAGCAACAATTTTTAAAACAAAACTTAATGTAAATATTGGTTCATCTTTAATGGCCATAAATGCAATTATAATAGGAGTTGCCTCTTACATCTTCAGTCTTGAAAGAGGTCTTTTAACTATTGTTTCAATGTATGTTGCTTATAAAATGCTTGATAAAATACAAATGGGCTTTGGAGATACAAAAGAAATTATGATTATAACATCAAAGCAAAGAGAAGTTACCGACAGAATTTTATCGGATTTACATAGAGGCGTTACACTTCTACATGGAGAAGGTGCATTTACACATAAACAACAGAATGTCGTATATTGTATAGTAAGTACAAGACAAGTTGTAACTATAAAAAGAATTTTGGATGAAGTTGATCCATCAGCATTTTTAATAATATCTGAAGCTTATGAAGTTAAGGGTCGTGGATTTAAAGTACAAGAAATTTAGGAGGCGTTTATTTTGAATAATATTATAACATTTAATGAACTTAAAGAAATAGCAAAAAAAATAGCAATGGATGATGATAGAGTTGAAAAGCTCTATATTGAACAGTTAGAAACACAAAGCATGTCCAGTGATGTAGGCTTTTTTAATGTTTTATTTTTTGTAAAAGATTTATCCTTTGATGATGACTCTTTTGAATTGATTGAACGTTTCGGCGATGTATTAACTATGTTTGAAAATACTGAAAATGAAAATTTAATCGAATATAAAATAATTTATGAAAACTTCACACAAGGGATTTTTAGAATAGTATCTAATGAATCTTTAGATATTCTTGGAGAACTTGAAGAAAAATACATTTGTGTGCTTAATAAAGATGAAAACAAAAAAGCAAGTTTGTATATTGAAAGAAAAACACAAAAACTAACAGATGAAGAATTTCTAGTAAATACTTGTGAATTTTTCTGGAATGTATTAAAATTCGGAAATAAATTATACACAAAAGAATTTTTAAATGTATCAGAAGAATATAGGAAACTTTTATCTCTACTTGATGAACATTTAAAACATTATGTTCTTTCTGAAAATAAATACGTTATAGATCTTGGAAAAGAAAATAAATTAGTTTTTAACTATGTTGATACAGATATTTTTGAAAAATATCTACATTGTTACTCTGAATTAGAAATAGAGTCTCTATGGACAGCCCTATTTAACATATGTGCTCTTTTTAGAAGACTTTCTCTTCAAATCGCTCTTAATTTAAGATTTGACTATGCAAAAGAATTAGATAGAGATACAGTAACATATTTAAGAGAATTAAAACAAAAAGCAAATAATAGATAAATTAGATAATTATTTTTTAGGAAAATAAAGTATGGATAATATGAAATTTATAAAAGTAACAAATGATAATTTTGACGAATTAAAAGTTTTACAAACAAAATATAAATCTGAAATAGGTGAAGAAGAACCTACTTATGAAAATTTTCTAAATTTAAAAAGAGCAATATCAGACGAAAATATTTACTTTTTTGGTTGTATATGTAATGGAAAATTAGTTGCTTGTTGCTCAATAAGTACAATATTTTCTACTTTCAACTACGAAAAAGGTGGAATCTTTGAAGATTTTTTCATTATCAAAGAATATAGGCACAAGGGAATAGCTAAACAATTAATAAAATTTGCATACAAAGAAAGTAAAATAAGTTCTTTGATAGTTGGTTCTGCAGATTGTGATGTTGATATGTACAAATCATTAGGATTTAAAATTTTAATTGGAAATATGTTAGCATTTGAAAATTAGCTTTTGCTTCAGATTATCCCGACAGCAGATGCTTAAAAACAAACGAAATTTATGAAAAATATTTTGAAATATTGAAACAAATGGATTTTTCTCAAGAAGAAGCTGAAAAAATTTGTAAATATAATACTTTAAAGATGATAGGTAAAATATAAAAACAATAAAAGTGCATCAAATTATAAAATGATGCACTTTTTATATCTAAATATTTAATTTTAGTTTTAGTGAAATTCAAATTTCTTTACACTTGAACCTCGATTTTAGTTTTTGTAAATCTATCAAAAATAATACTTTAGCATAAACTAGCTAATCACCGATAAATTTTTATATCAATAACCTTCTCTGTCTTTCCATACTATATACATACAATCTTATGATAAATCTACAACCACATTGCTCGTAATATCTTTTGTGTCTATATATTACTTCACATTGTATCTTTAGTATAATTTAATCTCACTAATCTTTTAATCATTATATCAGTTATATAATCCTAATTCGATATATTTCTCTAAGTCTTTAAATACTTTATTAGTCTCATATCTATTTTTTAAATACTCAAATATCTTAATACTTTTATATTTAATTATATAAGCAACAAATATTTTAACATCTTTATATTTGATTTTATAAATATTCAAACATCTTAACATCCTGATATCTTTTATAAAAATACTATGACATCTCAGTTCTCTTATATTTACACAAATATCTAAATATCTTAATACTCTTGAACTTATTTTTTAAATAATCAAGTACTGCAATTATCTTATATTTATTTTTTAATACTTAACGTCTTCGGTATCTCAAACTTAATTTTTATTTCAAACTTCTTATCATACAACTTAATACTCTCATTTTGTTAAAACTTAGATTAGCTTTTTACAATTCTATTATACTACTTTCCAACCTTCTAATTCACAAAATATATTATCTGCTGTTCAAGTTGCTGGCATCGTAAGTTTTTACTAAAAACCAATGATACTGCAACTCTGATAAAATTGTTTTTAATATTTTCATTGGTCTTACCTCCAGTCTTCAAACTATTTAACGCGTTATCTTGTTTGTTAACTATATTATACCCCAATAATTTTACTTTGTCAACACTTTATTGTGATTTTTTTAAATTTTTTTCACTTTTTTTATGTTTTTTTGTTATTTTTTATAATTTTTTTGAATTTTTATCTATATTTTTAATTTTTTCAAAATAAAAATAACATTAATTTTATTTAATATAATTTTTTTACAAAAAAAAGCAGAAATATAGTTTTAAATAAACTAGACTCTGCTTGTTCTTTATTTATTAGTTAATAATACTACAACTACTACAATTGATAATATTATTGTTACTAATAAAAGTAATAATATTTTTTTGCTAGAATTTTTATTGTCATCGTCTTTATTTAGGAAGATATTAAGTGCAAATGTAAAAATATTTAATAATAACAATGCTTGCATTAAGCTTCTTCCTTTTTCATAACCAATTTTTAATATATTTTACTTTATCTATTTTAGAAAATTCATTATACAATTTAAAATACATTTTTAACTTATTGTAAATTCTTTATTTTCCTTAATATCTTAGATTTTTTCTTTCCAACTCCAAAAGTTTTTGTTTTATTTCTAATCCTTCGGCATATCCTACAAGTTTTCCATTACTTCCTATAACTCTATGACAAGGAATTATAATCGGCAATTTATTTTTATTATTAGCTCCGCCTACTGCTCTTTGCGAATTTTCTTTTCCTATTTTTCTTGCAATATCTTTATAACTACAAGTTTCTCCATAAGGAATTTCCATTAAAGCCTTATAAACATTTAATGCAAACTCGCTTCCATCTACTTTAAACGGGAATGTAAAGTTTTTTCTTTTTCCACAAAAATATTCTTCTAATTCTTTTTTTGCCAATTTTAAAACTTTATTTTTAGAATCAATATTATTCTTATCTTTTACAAATTTAATTTCAATTATTTTGTTATCTTCCTCTATAACTTTAATCTTTCCAACTAAAGTATCAAAAACTATGTAATTCATATTCCACTCCATAAAAAAGAGATGAATTTCATCTCTTAAACTAATCAACTACAAAAATTCCTCCATTAAGCTCCTTTATAAATCCTTTAAGCTCCAATGCAGTTAAAATTGTATTTGTTTCTATAATTGAAAAACCTGTTATAGTCGAAATTTTATTTTGAGACTTTGGTTCTTCATTTATTAAATTATAAATCAAAAGTTCTTTTGCATCCAAAATATTCAAATCTTTTTCTTCCTTATTTTTATTTAAAATAAATTCTGAAAAATCAATAACACCATCTATAATATCCTGATAATCCGTAGCAATTAATGCTCCATCTTTTATCAATTTATTCGTTCCTTTGCTGTATAGACTATTTATATTTCCTGGAAGTGCAAAAATTTCTTTTGACTGTTCATTTGCAAATCTTGAAGTTATAAGTGTACCTGAACGATCTTGTGCTTCTATAACCAATAAAGCTTTTGAAAGTCCTGAAATAATTCTGTTTCTAACAGGAAAATTATGTGCTAAAGGAGGCATACCAATAGGAAATTCACTCATCACGGCTCCATTTTCAATAATTTCATCATACAATCTGTAATTAGTTTTAGGATAGACTATATCAACTCCACAACCTAAAACAGCTATTGTTCTTCCACCTGACTTTAAAGCTGCTCTATGTGAAATGGAATCAATACCTAAAGCCATTCCTGAAACTATTCTTATTCCAAGTTCTGAAATTGACCTTGCAAAATATTCTGTTGCCCAAGCCCCATAATTAGTACATTTTCTGGACCCTACAATTGAAAGTGCAAATTCATCTTCTGGTAAAATATCTCCCTTATAATAAATAACTTGTGGAATATATTCAATATCTTTTAGATTAATTGGATAATTTTCACTCAAAATACTTACATATTTAACTTTCTTTTTCTCTAAAAAATCTCTATAAGCATCTGAATTAAATTTTTCTCTCTCTTCAACTAATTTTTCGATATTATTCTTAGTTAAAAGTTTATTTTCTTTAAAATATTCTCTGGATAAATCAAAAATCTCCTCAATATGTTCCAAAGTAAAATGATTTAACAATTCATCTTTAATTTTATAATCAAAATTCAAATAACTTAAAAATAACAAAGCATCTTCATTTCTCATAACTAACTCCAATTTTTATTACTTAAACTTTTATATAACTTAAATACTTCATAAATTATTTAATTCAATAAATAGGATTTTATCTTTTTGATGGTTTTGATAAAAAGAAAAGATATAATCCAAATAACAATTTAATTAAAGCATCAATATATGCAATAATTGACAAAGACATATCAGAATAAATATATCCTATTGCAATATTTATACTACAAACTATTCCTAATAAAATCATTGATTTACCATGAACAAAATAAAATGGAAAAAAATGAATTGCAGTAGCCATCAATGCACCCAACCAAATTAATCTCCAATTTTCTGTTGCGAAAAATGGTCCCCCTAATAAAAACATCAATATGAATAATAAAATTACTGAATATAAAGAAACTTTATTTTGAAATTTAGTTGAATTTCCAGTTGATAATTTATTAATAAGCTTTTTATTCATATTAATTGAAAGAAAACTAATAATATATCCAAAACTAAATACTTGCATATTTATTATTTGTTTTCCTCCTATTAAAGTAGCCAATGCAATAACTAAACCAACTACGATTAACCATAACCCACATGATTTCTTATGGTTAAATTCTAATTTCTCTTCCTTGTGGTATTCTAAAAATGACATAAATAATCTCCTGTTTATTTCTAAATTTTTTGAATTCTTAATCTTTATTTATAATAATGCAAATTCTAAATATTAGATTCTATATTATGATTATTTAAATACATCAAATTCTTAATTAATAAAAACTAACTCCAATATTTATTGCTCAAACTTCTATATCTGATAGCTTCTAACAGATGTTCTTCCTTGATTTCTTCACTTCCGTCCAAGTCTGCAATTGTTCTTGTCAACTTCAAAATTTTATTAAAAGATCTTGCTGAAAACTTAAACTTTTTAAAGGCAAATTCTATAATTTTTTCAAGTTTTTCATCTAAAATAATATATTTCTTAATCTGTCTAGCTGAAAGATTTGCATTATTATATATTTTTTCATTTTTATATCTTTCAAGTTGAATTTTTCTAGCTTTTTCAACTCTTTTTCTAATATCCGCAGAAGTTTCTAAAACTTCTTTTGAAGATAAATCGTCATATTTCACAGGTTCAACTTCAACTTGAATATCAATTCTATCAAGTATTGGCCCTGAAATTTTACTTAGATATCTTTGAATTTGTAATTGTGAACAAGTACATTTTTCGGTTTGAGATCCATAATTTCCACAAGGGCAAGGATTTAATGCACAAACAGTTACAAAGTTTGAATAATAAGTAATTGACGAATTAGCCCTTGAAATAGTAACTTTTCCATCTTCCATAGGCTGCCTTAAAACTTCAATAGCCTGTTTTGAAAACTCTGGAAATTCATCCAAAAACAAAACCCCATTATGAGCAAGTGAAACTTCCCCAGGTTTTGGAATTTTACCCCCACCAACAAGAGAAATAGGACTACTTGTATGATGTGGAGACCTGAAAGGTCTTTGAGTAACCAATTTATTATTTTTAAGTTTTCCTGCTATAGAATAAATTTTAGTACATTCAATACATTCCTCAAAAGTTAATTTAGGTAAAATTGTCGGTAATCTTTTAGCAATCATAGTTTTCCCACTTCCCGGAGGCCCAACCATCAACAAATTATGTCCACCTGCAGCAGAAATTTCCATTGCTCTCTTTAAATTTTCCTGACCTTTTATATCTGAAAAATCTATATCATACTTTATTTCCTCATCTAAATTTACCTTTGCTATTTCTTCTTTTTTTATTTCTATAACTCCATTTAGACAATCAACTAATTCTTTTAAATGTGAAATTGGATAAATCTCAATTCCTTGAACTATATTAACTTCATTTTTAATAGCATTAGGAATAAAGAACTTTTTAAAACCAAGCTCTTTTAAAGAGATAATCATAGGTAAAGCTCCGTCAAAAGTTATAACTCTTCCGTCAAGAGAAAGTTCACCTAAAAAAACAGTTTTTTCATCGGGCAAATACTCAATAACACCAATAGCAAGTAACATACTCACAGCTATTGCTAAATCAATTTGAGAGCCGTCTTTTTTTAAATTTGCAGGAGCTAAATTTATCGTAACTCTACCCGGTGGAATTGAAAATCCACTATTTGAAATTGCTGATTTAACCCTTTCCTTTGATTCTTTTATAGATAAATCCGGAAGCCCTACAATATTAAAAGCCTGAAGTCCACTTGATAAATCTGCTTCAACATCAATATCATAACCATTTAATCCATTTAACACACAAGTCTTAGTCTTTGAATACATATCTTCCCTACTTTCTAGCACATTCGGATGCCGTTCCTAAAAGTATTTGAAGTCCATGCTCTACGGAATCTATTATATACTCTAAAGATTCTCTAACAGCTTTTGGACTACCGGGTAAATTTATAATTAAGCTGTCGTTTCTAATAACTGAAACAGCTCTTGAAAGCATTGCCCTCTTAGTGATTGTCAAACTGTATTGTCTTATGGAATCACAAATTCCAAAAGCGTTTTTAGTCGCAACATTCAAAGTTGCCTCAGGCGTAACATCTCTCTTACTAAAGCCTGTTCCACCTGTTGTTAAAATTAAATCAGCTTCTAAAATATCACAGGCATATTTTAACTTTTTTTCTATTGTTGCTTGATTATCCGGAATAATAATCTTATCAATAACTTCATAATTATTTTCTTTTAATATCTCAACAATTACTTCTCCTGAAGTATCAACTCTCTCTCCAACTGACCCCTTGTCAGAAACGGTAATTACATAAGCAGTAAACATAAATCCTCCTAAAAAGCATTTTCTATATGTGTAATTTTATGATTGTCAAAAATTATTTCTATAACATCAAATCGAATTTTTGCTCCAAATAAATTTTTCTCCATCATATAAATCTGAGCAACGTCTTGTATCTTTTTTATCTTACTTCCATTTACAAATTCTCTTGGAAAGCCGAAATTTACATTTTTTCTAGCCTTAACTTCAATAAAAACTAAAAAATCTTTATCCTTTGCTATTATATCAATCTCTCCAAAAGGTTTTAAAAAATTCCTCTCAATAATTTCATAGCCCTTTTCTAAAAGAAATTTAACAGCTATATCTTCCCCTAGATTTCCAATATCTTTAGCTTTCATAATCTTTTTTCTTTTCAAAATATTTTTTCAAAAAAGTTACTCTATGAATAGGAGTAACTCCATTTTCATCAATACCTTTATAATGAGCCTTTGTTCCATAGCCTACATTCTTTATAAAATTATAGTTCGGATACTTTTTCTCATACTCGACAAACATACTATCCCTGTATTCCTTTGCAATTATTGAAGCACAGGAAACTACATAAGAAAGCTCGTCGCCATGAATTAAATTAATCTGTGGAATATCAACATCAACTTTTTCTGCATCAGTTATCAAAAAATCACCTGAAACTTTATTTCCGTCTAAATCCTTTATATTTGAAATTGCAATCTTCATAGCAAGCCTACTCGCCTGTTTAATATTAATTTCATCAATTTTTACATTATCTACAATTCCAATTCCATATCCTACACATTCTTCTAAAATCTTATCATAAAGTGCAAGTCTTTTCTTTTTGGAAAGTTTCTTACTGTCCGTTACTCCCTCAATCTTGCTATCTTTTTTCATAATAATTGCGCAAGAAACGACAGGTCCAGCAAGACAACCTCTTCCAACTTCATCAACACCAATAATTAAATTATATTTTTTGTAGATATTCTCCAGTTCTTCTCTAATTTCCATTATCTTCCTCAAATTTTTCAATATCTTCTACAGTCTCTAAAGTTATTCTTCCAAGTTTTACTTTTCTAAAATCATCAAAAACTAAATTTGCAACCTTAAAATAATCAATTTCATTTTTCTTTAAAATTGCTCCTCTATTTCTTCCGATTTCATCCATTAAATACAATGTATCCTCATAGGAATCTTCAGATAGATTATATCTATTTTTCAAAATATTTACATCTCTTTTATTTATCTCATCAATAAAACGAAAAGCTAAATTTTCAATATCCATAATCTCATCCTTAATTGCCCCTGTAAAAGCCAAATGCAACCCGATTCTCTCATCTTCAAACTTAGGCCAAAGCACCCCTGGAGTGTCTAAAAGCTCCAAATCATTCTTTGTATTAATCCATTGAACCTGTTTTGTAACACCAGGTCTATCTCCTATTTTTGCACTCTTTCTCTTTGAAATAGAATTAATAAAAGTGGATTTCCCAACATTTGGAATTCCTACAATCATCATTCTAATTGTCTTTGCAGAAAGATTTTTTTCCTCAAGCTTTTTAAATTTATCAGCTAACATCTCTTTAGCAACTGAATAAATCTTGTCCAAACCCTTTGAATGAAGTGCATCTACAACAACAGCTCCATAACCTTTTTTTCTATAATAGCTAAGCCACTTTTTAGTCTCATTTTCATCAGCCATATCCGATTTATTTAAAATCATAATTCTAGGCTTATCCTTTAAAACATCATCAATAACAGGATTTTTACTGCTTATTGGAATTCTTGCATCTATTATCTCTCCAACAATATCAACCAACTTTAATGACGCTCTTATATTATCCATAGTCTTTTTCATATGACCCGGATACCAATTTATATTCATTATTTCCTCCAAATTTCTAAATCAAAATCTATTATAATTAAAATGAATTTTTATTTATATACAAGTAAGGAGGTAGAACTTATCTCCCTCCTATATACTTTTGTAAATCTAAATATAAATTATAAAAACTATTTTTCTTTTTCAAACATTTTTATAAAATAAACTATAGCTGATATTACTGATAAAACTAGTGAAATACTACAAAGTACAATACCTATAATTTTAGTACTATCTAATTTCCCAACTGTAAGATTGAAATATAAAGCATATATCATAAACAAGGAAAATATTAACATTATAGAGAAATAAATATAGTTTTTATAACGAGAACTGTTCGTTTTTTTTATTACTGCTTTTGCTAAATATCTACTAAGTAATTTCATAAAATATCCCTCCTGAAATCATACTTTTATCATGTAAAATAAATTCTTTTTAAGATTGTAACCCAATTAGATTATAAATCTATAAATGTTTTTTGTCAATGTTTATAATCTTTGACTTGTATTTTCACAATAAAAAACAGAGTAAAATTTTATCACTCTATTTTTTAACTGTTTACTAAAACTTTATATTATTATATAATTACTTTGCATTCTATATGTAAGGAGGTGAAGCTATTGACCTCTATTGATGCTATAATTTTATTAACGTTGTTGATTGCGTTATTAAAATTGCTAAAGAATTTTAAATAATCAACATAAAAAGCAAGGTCCGCCAACCTTGCTTTTTTATTTGCATTCTAATACATGAGATGAATTCGACCTCTATAGAATTATAATCTCAACTATATAATACCACAAATTGTAAAAAAGTCAACTCTTTTAGAAAAATATATTGTAATTTATAATTTTAGTATCAATGCAGATTACATTACTCTCAAACAAGCCATATCAATTGAATGATTAAATTTTAGTCTTAGTACCTATGTAGATTACATTACTCTCAAACTCAGCTACACAAAGTTTTTACATCAATTCGGTCTTAGTACCTATGTAGATTACATTACTCTCAAACTCAGCTACACAAAGTTTTTACATCAATTCGGTCTTAGTACCTATGTAGATTACATTACTCTCAAACATTCAATTCTCTTTTATGATCTACTATATGTCTTAGTACCTATGTAGATTACATTACTCTCAAACAACAATGGTATCAGTATAGATACTGAAAAGTCTTAGTACCTATGTAGATTACATTACTCTCAAACAAATTTAAGCTAGAACAAGCTGAACAACAGTCTTAGTACCTATGTAGATTACATTACTCTCAAACGATAATGGGTTTCAAAAGATAAATATCTATGTCTTAGTACCTATGTAGATTACATTACTCTCAAACTTAACTCCTAAAATGGGATATCTTCGTTTGGTCTTAGTACCTATGTAGATTACATTACTCTCAAACATATATACCGATGTTAAAACAGGTTCTTCAGTCTTAGTACCTATGTAGATTACATTACTCTCAAACCTCAAATGCAAGATTTGAGGTAAAAGTTTTTACGGTTACGAGCCGATAAGTAATCAATATATTTCACATAGGTCTTCGTCAATTATATAAGTTTTTTCTTTAGTTTGAACAGTTTTTAGATTATTAGGTTCAACTAAGACTATACTAAAATCATTATAGATTATATATTCATAAAAGTCAAGAATTTCATCTTCGTTAAAATACTCTTTAAAACCAATAAATACAAAATATTTAATTCCAAATATTTCATTTATTACATTGATATAATTTATAATTTTATCAAGTAGTAATTCACTATATTGTTTTATTTTTACATTCAAAGATTTCAATATTTCCGCAACATCCAAATCACAAGATATATCCAAATACATATCGTATTGTTTAGTAAGATTAAAAACATATTCTTCAATCTTACTTTTTAAATTAGAGGTTTCAATTGAATGTTCCAATATAGCTATTTCTTTTAATTTTTTATAAAATCTAGTAAGTGCATATTTATTGATATCAAAAGTAAAATAATCATAGAAAGTGAATAAATATTTATCTGGTACTAATAGTTCAATATCCTTTGATAGTAAAATATTTCCATCTCGGATATTTAATTCATTAACAAACGAATTTACAATCTTTCTATATTCAATTTTATTTTCAATAATAATGGTATTAATCTTTTCATCTAAATCAACATTAAAATTAAAATTTTTTAATTGTAGTTTCAAAACACTTCTATCCTTTCATCACTATCTAAAATAGCAGTTTCATATTCACCAACTAAAGTTTCCATTTTTTGAAATTGCTTCTCTGTTATTGTAATTACTTGAACAAGTCCTTTGGGTGGCAAGTTTTTCTTTAATTTAGATAAAAAATTATCTGCAGAGGTTGAGTTTAAAAGCATTTTTACATAGCAAGATTCTTGTAACATTATAAATCCGTTACTTATTAAAAACTTTCTAAAATGTCTATACTCTTTTAAATCTTCATTTTCTAAAGTTGGTAAATCAAAAAATAATAATATTCTCATAAATCTATAACTCATTTTCGTAAAACCATATATTTGTTAAATCTCTTTCGTCTAAACCATCTAATAAACTTTTAGTATAAATTTTAATAACATCCTGTAAATAATATTCTTTATTTTTTATATATAATTGAGTAGATAAAAGTTGTTGTAAATTTCTTTTTTCATCAGTGCCAAAATTGTCAATTCCCATTTCTACTACCAATTTGTCAACTAAAGGTCTAAAAGGTTCCATAAAATCACAAGATAAATTAAAAGGATTAAATTTGTTTCTGTGAAATAGTCCGATATTCGTTATATAACCATTGCTAACAACTTCTCTATTAAAAAGAGACAGTAAGATAGAATAACCATAGTCTAAAGCCATATTTATAACATTTTCTTTATCATCTCTATTAAAATTAACTCCAAAAAGTGAATTAAAATATACTTTTGCAGCATGTCCCTCTCTGTTTGTTGAATCAAAATGTTCTACTTGAAACATATAATTTTCTAAAAGTTTATACTCCTTAAGATTAAAATACTTCAAAACTTCCATTTGTTTTCTTATCTTTTCTGATACTATTAGTGTCCAAAGATTTTCTTTTATTTCATCATCCCAAAAAATTTGACTTTTTATTCTCTCACTGGAATCGTAACCCCCATAATATGGAATTAATTCTGATTCAGGATTATGTGTTTCATCACAAAAAATAACTTTAATTTTATTTTTCATAAGTTCACTAAGTAACGCAGAGGTTATAGAAACAGATGTGCTTTCTATAATAAGCACACCTATTTCTGAAATATTAACCTGTTTTAAACTTTCATTTTTCCTTATATTCATATTGTTATATCTTAAATCAAGCTTACATCTTTCTGTTATTACTATTGTTCTCCAACCCGCCATTATTCAAGCCTTTCTTTTTTCACAAACAATCCTGTAACAGACTCATCAACAATAACAAAATCCTTAATCAAATCTTCTTGAAGAGTTTTTTGTAAACAATTTGCTTTTTTATCAATATCTATAAGACTAAAATCTAAATCATTTTTCTCGTATTTATAATAATTCAAAAATTCTTTTATTAATTTTGACTTACTATATAAATCTAAACTTTTAAAAATATCAAATTTATCTTTAATCTCAATTGATTTTTTGTTTGAATTAAAATCTTGTAGTTTATAGTTTTTATAAATTGATGATTTTTGAATATCACAAAGTTTTAAAAATAGTGTATCAAACCCATTATTTAATCTATCAATACATTCTTCATAAGTTTCGTTAATTTCGTTTTGCTTTTTCTTTTTTAGAAAACTTACAATATATTTTTGCTTTTTTAAATCGACATTAGCATTATTCTTTTCAAATTTTATAGCATCATTTGTAAACTTTAAATAAGTTTCATCAAGATATAGCGACTTAAAATTATCAAATTTAATAACACCATTTTTATTGAAAGATTTAATTAAATAAGGATATCCATCTATTAACACTTTTTGATTCTTAAATATCTTTCTTATCAACTTAGAATTTTTATTCCCTTTATTTTCTAAGAATTTTTCTATATCTGAATTATTTTTTAACTTTTCTTTATCAACAATAGTTATTCCATCAAACCCAATCTTTTCATTCCCTTTTTCTTCATACTTAAACAAAACAAAATAAGAATTATTTAGCGAATCAAAGTATCCATATTTTTTAGCTAATTCATCATTTTTTAACTGTCTATTTCTGTTTTTTAATGATTTAGGTATATTTGCAACTATATTTCCAACTTTTTTCTTTAATTGTGTCCTATCCTTTATAGTTAAATTAAACAGTTGACCTTTACCCTCAACAAGCATTTCAGTTATGTTTACAGTTTTTCTATATACCATTTTATTTACAGTATTTATTGTATTAATTTCTTTATTTTCTTTTGAAAATACCCATGCCACATTTTCATTACGAAATACATCAGATTCATAAATCTTTTCAAAATTATATCCTTCTTTTTTGTCAGGATTTTCTTCATTTTTATTTTTTACTTCTCTTATGAATTTCCAATAATTTTTAGTAAATTTAGTATTAAAAACATTGCCTACTACTATATTTAAATAGGCATCTTGAGCATGATGTGCATCATTTACTTCTCTTACCTTTATAATATCAAATCGTTCTCTAAAATCACTTACTAAAGAAGCTTTTGAATATACAACTTCTGTTCCATCAAAAAGTTTTTCAAAAAGTTTAGCTACTTCTTTTGTAGATTGTCTTGTTGTAACAAGTTGTCTAGCAACAAAATCACCAAGTTCTTCATCTGTAAAATTTTTCTTTCTTGTAAGTCTATTATATTTTTCTTTTGAAATGAATTTATTTTCTCTTAAAAAGATCCAATAATTATTCATCCTGGATTGAATTTCAGGTTTAATAAGTTCATTTGATTTACTATGATTTTCTTGTTTTTCAACCAATACTATATTATCAAAGCTATCATCTTTTACTTTTGATTGTGGATAAATATGATCAATATCGTAAATATTATTATTAAATAATTCTGATAAATCTATATCATTTCCTGTATACATAGATTTTCCCATTTGCATAAAATATAAAAATAACTTCTTTTGTCTTAATCTATTATCATCATATTTTTCAACTTGCGAACTTAAATCTTGTAAATTATTGCAATAATCAGAAAGTGAGTCTTTCATATTTTTATACAATTCTTTAATTTTATCTTTTCTTCTTTCAGTTCTCTTTCCTTTTTCTCCTCCACCTTTTGCCATTTCAATAAATACTTTTTTAGGATTTTTGCCTGTAATTTTCTTTATTTCCATAGCTATTTTATAAGTTTGAATAATAGAACGCTTAACTGATGGAGAAACATATAATTCATTAACATATTCTTTTATATCTATATTAGAAAAATCATCTTCTTCATTAATTTCATCTATTTTAGATTTTAAATTAAATTTGTCAGATAAAAGTTCCATTGAATTATAATTGGTGCTTCTTAATGCTTCTATAACACTTTCAAATCTTTCTGTACCATCAGTTTTTCCAAAACTTATAACTGTTAGAAATTCTTTAGATAGTCTTCCCCATTTGTTAAAATTTAATTTATTAATTTTAGTAAATTCTTCATCGGTTATATTATATTCTTTATATAATTCTCCAACTGCATTTTTAAATAATTCTTTATCACTTCCATATAAGCATTTAAGTTCTATACATCTTTCAACAAAGTTTTTTACATTTTTATTTTCTATTTTTTCACCTAAAATTTTTCTAAATGTATTATATCCTTGCAACTTACCATTGAACTCAACATCTACTCCAGTAATGCTCTCAACATCACTTACAGCTTGCTTTTTCTTCAAAAACTCAGCAAATTTTTTCTTTGTAACTTTAACTATTGTTTTAAATAATTCTTCTATTATCTCATTCTTTAAAGTAGGATGTAAAAGCTCATTATCAACTGTAACTTTATTTAATTCATTTAAAAGAACAAATTCTTCATATAATAGTGAGTTTTTGGGTATAACATCTTCTCGTCTTAAGTAAGTACATCTATTAGTCATTCTTTTAATGAAATTTTCAGCACTCTTTTGTGTATCAACTTTTTCTTTAAAATTCCAAGGAGTTATTGGACTTTTGGTATTTTCATCTTTTCTAACAACCCAAGTATTAGTACCTTTTACATTTTCGTCTGTATTAAGAGGTCCTACATAATATGGAATTCTAAACTCAAAAAGTTTTATAATCTTTTCACAAATAGTCATACCATCACTTTTTTCATTTAAGAATGAATGATATTTTCTTTGATTATCAAGTATTTTCTTTAGTTCTATTTCATGAACTTGATAAGGAACTGTTGAGTTTTCTCCACTTTTAAGTTTTTCTAAAAATTTATTTTCATCAAGCTTATGCAAAATATTATTAAATAACTCTTCATCTTCAGCTTCAACTTGTATATCTTTAAGATATTTATTTTTTACTTCCTTATTTATATCAGATATACTACATTTCTTATTTTCAATTAATCTTTTTGTTTTTATTTTACTTAATCCTATATAACTAGGATAATTTATTTTTTCAGAATTACTTCTAAAAAACTTATAATAATCAGAAGGTTTTAAATATTTTTTAAAAATATATTTTAAACTATCTAAATCTTTTTTATGTTCACAATATAAATCTACTTTAGATTCTGAAAAACTATCACTATTTTTAAGTATTTTCTTTAAAACCATAAAATCGTATATTTTCTTAGATAAATCAACGATAAAAATATTTTCTCCTAAAAGTTGATAAAATTCATCTCTTTTTTCATTTTCATAATCAATTTCAGCAAAACTAATTTTTTGGTCTTTAAGTTCTTCATTGTTAAAAACATCTTTAAGATCTACTTTACTCCCTACACCCATATTCAAAATAGCTAATATTCTATTATCTGAAAATATCTTTTTGAACTCTGTTTTCTTTATTGATTTAGTATTATCACTTAAAATAATTTCTTCTATTCTTTCTTTTAAATTTATATCAATATTAAAATCAAAATTTTCGAAAATCCAAGATGATAATTCTTCAAAAATAAAATCAAAACTTTTTATATCTTCAAAACTTTGTCCTTCAAAGATAAAATGACCTCTATACTTTAAAATATGATGCAAAGCTATAAATACAAGTCTTATATCAAATTTCCTATCTTCAAAAATTAAATCTTTTCTTAAATGGTAAATAGTTTTATATTCATTATAAAAGTCAATATCTGTGTAATCTTTGTCATTAAATAAAGCATAATTAAACTTAATAGACTTATCTTCGTTGTATAAATTACTTTCTTCAAGTCTCCTAAAAAAAGTATTATCAACTTTTGATATCTCGTCTAAAAATAGTTCTTCCAATAGTTTTAGACGTCTTTTTCTTCTATCGAGCCTTCTTCTACTATTTCTGTAAACTCTTCTTTCCTTAGCTGTTTTCGCCTCTTCAAATAGCCTACTACCCCACATATCCTTTTTATTAAACCTTAAAATTTTATATTGTTGATCTGTAACAGACCAGCCAACAGAATTCGTTCCTATGTCGAATCCTAAATAATAATCTTTAAATTCTTGCTTTCCCATTTTCAACAAACCCCCACAAAAAATTTAGTCTTTATATTGACTTTTATAAAATATGTGTTATAATTTATGTATAGGAACTTAGTGCCTATGTAGATTGCATTACGAGTTCAAATAAAAATTTATTCAAACCGCCAGTAATGGCTAACCTAAGTCGTTTAGGTCAACTCACGAAAGTGAGTTATTTTTTTGCAAATAATATCATCAAATAACAAATTGATAATATTATTAAAGAAAACCTTTTATTACAACACAATTAGATTATAGAACTAAAAACCGTTTTTGTCAATGTTTATAATCCTTAACTTGTATTTTCACAATAAAAAACAGAGTTAGATTATATAACTCTGTTTGAAAACTTTTTATATAAATTTAAAATCTAAGTTGGCAAATTGTAAATTATTGATGTAGGAACAAAAAAGAAATATGGTGCTGTAAAGATTGCCATATATAATGCTAATTTTTTCTTATCTTTTGCTTCTAAATCAACTTTTGAAAAACTATATTTTTTGTTCAAATAATATATACAAAGTCCTGAAATGATGACCGCAATAGATACTAATAGAAAAGCATAAATATTTTCAAAAGGACTTCTCATCATAGGTTCAATCATTTTTTCATTAATCAATTTTAAAAATCCAGAATCCTCACCACCCATTCCAACCAAGCTTGATATTAAAAACAAGAAAATTGCACCAACAAAGTCTGCAAAAAATCCAAATAAGAATACCTTTAGAATTACTTTTTTATACTTTTGAAAAGTATCATCTATCTTTAAAAATTTTAAAGATAATAGTATTACAATTGAATCTATAACAAAATTTACAGGCATTGCAATAAGCCAAGTTATAGGAAACAATAGTAAAAACCAAATCGGAAAAAATACATTGTAAAGTTTTTTATTTTTCATAATGACCTCCTTTATTATCCAAGATTTTTCTACTTACAAAACTTAAACACAAAATACTAAATGTTGTTTAAATAATTTGCTTACAAAAAAAGAGTCAGACTTCTCCAACTCTCAAAATTTGAATTAAGTAGTCGGTTGGTCGGTGTACCCAACATCTCAGATACCTTGTTGCAGGTGTGGCAGGAACCCTTTCTGCCCTCAACTACTTCTTTACTTAACTATAGTATACCCAATTTTTTACTCTTTGTCAACCTTCTTTAGTCTTCCACTAAATTTTCTGCTGTTTAATTTATAGTCATTTATGCTATACATGCTGACAATAAAAAATTTATCTTTAGTTTTATTAACTTTTAAAGCCAGTAAAATATTCTTTTTATAACATTTTACATACTCCAAAGCCAGTTTTTTTCCATTTGTATTAATTCCTACATAATCAGGATTTTCAATTATATCACTAATTTTATCTACATATTTTAAAACATCATAATGCTTTCTTTTTTCAAGATGTCTTTTTAAACCATGCTTAGAATATTCTATTTCTGATAAGTCTGTTTCAAGACCTAATAATTCTTTAATACTATCCTTTACTATCATAGCTATACCTCTAAATATATTTTAGCATAAAATAAATATAAATCAAATATAATTTTATAAAAAAAGAGCTATCTTTACAGATAACTCTCTAGTATGTAAGCACACCCAAGGTCGCTTAACAAGAAATGTACGGTACCTTTGCAGTTAGCTCAAAGTAAGCAATCTTACGGCACATAGAGTATTTTACTTATGGCTGCTTCCGTCAAGACCTGACCAGATTCATAAAGCTCTATTGCGTAAGGACCCACTCGTCAACACCACTTACAAAAGTCGGCTACACCCCTTGAAAATCTAACTTGGGAATTCAGCCCTGCTATAGCAGATTACAGGTTACAAGGTACTGCTAACACCCCGCCTAGTGCATGGCGGAGAGCGAGGGATTTGAACCCTCGAAACGCTTTTGACGTTTACACGATTTCCAATCGTGCTCCTTCGACCACTCGGACAGCTCTCCACGACACCCATATATTATAATGTATTTTTTTTGTTTAGTCAATATAAAAATAATTTATATTTTCTGAATCATAACCACATAAGGTGGATTATTTTTTTGATTTTCAAAGGTAAATTTAAGAATGGTATATTCTTTTTGGTTTAAGTTTTGTAAAAATTTTGATATTTCTAAACTCTCAATCTGACCAGCAGAATGTCCAATATAAAAAGTTATGAAAATAACTCCTTTAGAATTTAATTTCTCGAGCAATTTCTTTAAACTTTCTTCAACATCGTCTGCATTAGTAGTTATATATTTATCTCCTTTAGGTAAATAACCCAAATTATATATTGCAAAATCAATATTTTCTTTTACAAATTTATAAAAATTTTTATGATTTTCTAAAATCAATTCACAATTCGAATATTTTTCAAGCAAAATTTTTGAATTATCCAAAGCTTCTTTTTGAATATCAAAACAATAAAGTTTTTCAGGCTGTAATATCTCTAAAATATTTTTAGAGTCAAACCCATTACCAACTGTCATGTCAACTGCAACTTTAATTTCACTAATATAATTTTTCATAAAAAATTCAATTAAAGTCTTTGTATTATTTATTTTTACATCCACTGCAAGTCTTTCCTTGTTCTAAAATTTCATCTACATCATAAATGTATAAATTATCTTCTACTTTAGTAACTCCTGAAATTCCTTCAAAAAACAATTTAGAATAAAATTTCTTTTTTCCCTTCATGTATACTTTATAAGCAATACATTTTATGAAAAATCTATTAAATCTTTCCATTCCTTCATCATATTTTATTTCTTCTAAGTAATAATCCTCATCTCTAAAAGTAAGTTTTACATATCCAATTATATTTTCTTCCATTACTAAGCTGAAATAAAATGTTGGTACAGATAAATCAATACTTCCACCTATTCCATATTTGACATAAAGTTCTTCAAATTCTTCTGGAGTGGCATTTTTTAATCCTATCATTATAAACTCCTTAAATATTCAATCTCTTCTTTACTAAGTTCTCTGTAGTTTCCTAATTTTAATCTTCCAAGTTTTATTTTACCAAACGCAATTCTCTCAAGAGAAATAACATTATAGCCTAAAGTTTTAAACATTTTTCTTATCTGTCTATTTCTTCCCTCTTTTAGAAAAACTTTTACTATGTTATTTTTAAAGTCTAACATTTCAAATCTTGCTTCTCTTGTAATTTTACCTTCAAGCATTATGCCTGAAGATAACTTTTTCAAATCGCTTTCTTTTAAAGTTTTATCAACCTTTACGATATACTCTTTTTCAACATTATGACTTGGATGTGTCAGTTTAAAAGCTAAGTCCCCATCGTTTGTTAAAAGCAAAAGTCCAAAACTATCCTTATCCAATCGTCCCACAGGGTAAATTCTCTCTTTGGAATCTATCAAATCCAAAACAATTTTTTCTTGAAATTGGGCTTTCGCTGTACTGGAATATCCAATAGGTTTATTTAAAAGATAATATTTTTTAGTTTCTTCTAATTTGATTTTTTTGCCATCAATTAAAACTTCATCGTTTTCTGAAATATCAATACCTTTTGTAGCAAGTTTTCCATTTACAAAAACTTTCCCTTGCTCTAAAAGTAAATCAGCGTTTCTTCTTGAACAGTATCCGGAATTTGCAATAAATTTATTTATTCTCATCTTTTATTTCCACATCATTTTCATCTTCAACTATTTGGTTTTTTTCTTCATCAGAAATAAATTTTTCAATGTCAGGCAAGTCTTTTAAAGACTTTAAATTAAATTGATTTAAAAAGTTCAGAGTTGTCTTATAAATAATCGGCTTCCCAATTCTATCAAGTCTTCCCGCCTCTTCAATAAAATCTTTTGACATTAGAGTATCGATAGAACTATTACATTTAACTCCTCTTATCTCTTCAATTTCTTGCCTTGTAATTGGCTGTTTATATGCAATTATAGCCAAAGTTTCCAAAGTTGAATTAGTTAAATGCTTCATTGTAACTTTTTCAAAAAGTTTAGAAATAATATCATGATATTCTTTTCTTGTCTTTATCTGATAATGATTAGAAATTTTTTGAATTACAAGTCCTCTTTTTTGAAATTCAAACTCCTCTACAAGTTCATCAGCGTAAACAGTAGCCTCTTTTACTGAAATATCCAAAACTTTTGCAATATCATCAATTTTTAAAGGATCTCCATAAACAAATAACAACTGTTCAATAACTTGTTTATATTCTCTACTATTCAACTTCTCCCCCCACTAAATTAAGTTTAATATTTTTATCTTTATCTTGAAAAATCTTAATAATATTATTTTTTACAAGCTCCAAAATAGATATAAAAATTGTTATAAGTTCACTTTTTGTACCATTATAAAAAACTAAATCTTCAAAATAAAGCTCTTTTTTTTCATACATTTTATCTTTTATCATTGAAATATATTTTTCAATCGGAAATAAATCTTTTTCTATTATTTTTTCAAATGAATTTTCTTCATTTTTAATTTGATACTGATTTATAATACTTTCCATTAAAGAAAGCAATACATTAACATCAGTATTTAAAATAATTTCCTTATCTTCAGTCATATATTCAGTAATATCAGACTGCATTTTTGAATATGCTTTACTTCCTTCTGTTTCTAAGTTTCTAAAGTATTCTCCTACCTTCTTAAACTTTCTATATTCAATAAGTCTTTCAATCAATTGTTCTTTTGTAACAATTTCTTCTTCATCTTCATCTGTGTTTTTAGGAATTAAACTCCTTGACTTAATTTCAACTAAAGTACTAGACATTAGCAAAAAAGCTGATATATCAGTATCTTCACTATAAACTGAATTTTCAATTACTTCAAGATAATGTTTAGTTATTTTACTTATTTCAATATCATAAATATCAACCTTTTGTTTTGAAATTAAATCAAGCAACAAATCCAAAGGGCCTGAATAAGCATCTAAATTTACTATTAATTGCATTACATCACCAACATATAAGCAATTTTAATTATAAATTGTCCAACAGTATTAGCAATAGGTGATAAAAATGTTCCAAAAGTTCTTGTCATGATTAATATAAGTAGAATAAGAGTTGTATAATTTGAAAGTTTAAAATATTCATATTCTACTTCTCTTGATAAAAATGCACTTATGAAAATTGCACCATCAAAAGGTGGCAAAGGTATCAATCCTATAATTCCAAATACTATACTTATAGAGATGATATCTCTAAATAGTAAAAATAACATTTTGTTATCAGATCCAACAAGTATATATATAATTGCTGAAATTAAAGCTATTAGGAAGCACATAAAGGCATTCGATAAGGAGTAAATTATTTTACCCCAGAATCTATTTTTAAAGTTAGATACATTTACTTCTAATGGCTTTGCCCAACCGAATTTAAAAATTATAAAACAAATAAAGCCTACTATATCTATATGATTAACAGGATTCAAGCTAGTTGCTCCATTTAATTTCGGTGTATTATCTCCTAGAGCTAAAGCGACATTTGCTTGAAAAACTCTACAGGCTATAATTACAAACATTACAGCAATTCCAACAATTAAATTCTCTATTATAATGTCCATACTACCCCCTATTTATTTCATTTAAAATAGCTATTGCCGTTTTAAAATCTTTTATTTCTCCATTAAAATACATCTTTTTTAATTCATCAAAATGAATTTTAATAATACTTAAATTTTCATCCTCATCTTCTGGTAATTTTGAAGAAAATAAGCTATCAGCTCTGAAGACTACAACTTTTTCTGTACAAAATCCAACACTTGTATAACCTTCAAAAATTTTTTCTAAATTATTAGAACTAAAACCTATTTCTTCTTGCAATTCTCGAAGAGCGGTTTCTTCATAATTTTCTCCTATTTCTACAAGTCCGGCAGGAATTTCTAAAAAGTCCTCTTGAATCGGAAATCTGTATTGTTTAACTAAATATACATATCCTTTTTCATCAATTGGAAAAATTGCAACTGCATCTTTATGCTCTACAATTTCTCTTCTTAAAACTTTATCATCTTTTTCAAAGTATTCAAGTTTTAAATTCAAAATTTTTCCGTCAAAAATTTCTTCTGATTTTACTTTTCTATACATCTTAATCTTTCCTTTTTTTCATTTGCAGTTTCAATCATTTCCTTAGATTGTCTTATAGTTGTTTCATTAATATTTGCTCCACCTATAAGTCTTGAAATTTCCATAACTTTTTCATCATAATTTGCACATAACACTTTAGATAGAGTTTTATCTCCAACCATTTCTTTGCTTATTATAAAATGCGTATCTGATAAAACAGAAATCTGTGGTAAATGAGAAATTACAAGAAGTTGATGATTTTTTGAAATTTCTGCAAGTTTCTCTCCAACAATTTGAGCAGTTATTCCACTTATACCCGTATCAATTTCATCAAAAACAAGAGTTGCTATCTTATCTCTATCTGATAGAACCTTCTTAAATCCTAACATAATTCTGCTAAGTTCCCCACCTGATGCTATTTTATATATTTCTTGAAGTTCTTCACCCTTGTTTGTAGAAATTAAAAAAGTAACTTCATCAAAACCAGTATTTGTAATTTTATTATTAGTTTTTATGTCTATCTTAAATATTGAATTTTTTAAATCTAAATCCAAAAGTTCTTTTTCAATTAATTTTTCTATTCTCTTTGCAACTGCTTTTCTAGAATTTGAAATTTCTGTAGCAAGCTTTTTATATTTTTCACTTAAACTTTTAAGTTTGTTATTTTCTTCAGATAACAAATCTTTTGAATGTTCAAGCAAGTATAAATCTTCTTCTAGTGAATTTTTATATTTTATAAGCCCTTTTTTATCTGTCTTATGTTTCCTTTTCAAGTCATTTAAAAGATTAAATTTTTCCTGTAAAATCGTAAGACTCTCTTCGTCAATATAAATACTTGAGTAATAATCTTGAATTTTTGTATATATTTCTTTTAATCCAAAAGAAATATTTTCAAAATCTTCACTTAATTTTACATTTTTATCATTTTCTTCTAGTACAACGAGATTTCTATTTATTTCATTCAAAATGGAAAAGGCATTTACTTCTGAATTTTCTCCATCAAAAAGCTCAACTAAATTTCCACAACAGCCTAAAATTGTTTGACTATTATTAAATTTATCAATTTCATTTTCGATAAATTCTTCATCCAAAGTTTCAAGTTCCAAACTATTAAGCTCTTCAATTTCTGATTTTATTTCTTCAACATTTTCATCAAAATTGATAACTTTATTCTTTAACTTCTTTAAATTAGTATTTGCCTTTTTTATTTTGTCATATAATATTTCTAAATCTTTTAATTTTTTTCTAAACTCATCATTGCAAAAACTATCTAAAATTTCAACAAAATCAGCTTTATTAAATAATGTATAACTATCATGTTGCCCACATACATTTAGAATATTCAACATAATATCTGATAGAATAGAATTATTTACAGTTCTATTATTGATTTTTGAAACTGATCTTCCATTTTTGTTAATAGTTCTTGAAATAACTAACATATTATCTTCAATTTCTATATCTAAATCTAGCAATTCAAATTTATTCTTTATAATTTCTTCATCATAATCAGAAAGAAAAAACACTCCTTCAACATAAGCAGTATCACTACGTTTACCGATGGATGAAGTATTGGCTCTTCCACCGCAAATCAAAGAAATAGCACCGATAATTATAGATTTACCGGTTCCTGTTTCACCTGTTAAAATATTAAGTCCCTCAGTAAAGGAAATTTTTATTTCGTCAACAATTGCTAAATTTCTAATATATAATTCAGATAACATAATATCCCTACCTTACAAGTTTCTTTACTTCTTCAACTACAGAATCTAAAAAAGCTTTATCATCAATCGCTATAAAGATAGTATCATTTCCTGTTACAATTCCAGTTACCATTTTTAACTTTGCATTTTCTATATACGAACCACATATACTTGCAGTATGTGGAATAGTCTTTATAAGAATCATATCTTCATTATGCTTTATAGATAAAATTGCAAGTTTACAAATCTTACTCAATCTTTCATCTAAAGAATCATAAAGTGAATCGACAACCTTATATTTATATTCTCCATTTTTAGTTTGAACCTTTAAAATCTTTAATTCTTTAATATCTCTTGAAACTGTCGCTTGTGTTGAATGAATTCCCTTTTTTTCCAAGCAATCTGAAAGTTCCTCTTGTGTTTTTATTTCGTTATTTTCTATTAAATCTAAAATAATTCTTTGTCTTGTGTATTTTTTCATATAACCTCTTAAAAAATCCCTTTAATAAGCGCTAATTTTTCTTTATTTCCATCTCCACCAAGTATAGGTGAATCAATTACAGAAATAATTTCAAGCTTATTTCCAAGTGCATAGATTTTGACTTTTTCAACCACATTCTCTATGACTTTTTCGGATTTAACTATCCCCTTTTTATTTAAACTTTTTCCTTCACATTCAAATTGTGGTTTTATTAAAGCCACAATTTGACTATCTTCTTTTAAAAATTTATATAAATTTTCAAAAATATATTTTAAAGAAATAAAAGAGACATCAATTGAAATAAAATCAATCTTTTCTCCTATTTTTTCAAAATCTAAATATCTAAAATTTGTATTTTCTAAACTAACTACTCTATCATCATCCAATAAACTCTTAGCAAGTTGATTAGTACCTACATCTATTGCATAAACTCTTTTTGCATTTTCATTTAACATAATTTGTGTAAAACCACCTGTTGATGAACCTATATCCATACAGACTAAATTTGTTAAATTAAGTTTAAAATTTTTTATTGCAGAATCTAATTTAATGGCTCCTCTTCCCACATAACTATCCTCAAAAGTTGCTTTTACTGTTATTAATCCTGGATTTTCAATCATCATAGAAACTTTTTCTATAATTTTACCATCATAAAAAGCTCTTTTTTCTGTAATAATTCTTTTAGCATGAGTTCTTGACTTTACAAGTCCCAAGTTTACTAGACAAATATCTGCTCTTTCCATTAATAAGTCCTTTTTGCCATATAATCAATAAAATTTACAAAGAAATCTTTTTTTCCTGAAATTTTATTAATTTCTTGCAATGAAATTTTATTCAATTCTTCAATTTTCTTTTCAACTTCACTCTTTCCTAGAACAGTTGCAAAAGTCTTTTTTTTCAACTTAATATCCTCATTATAGTCGAATAAATCATCTTGAAGTTGGAAAACTAACCCTAAGTTTTTAGCATAAATCTCCAAATGTGTTAAGTCATTATCACTTGCCCCACCGAGTTTTGCTCCCGCTAAAATTGCAGCTTTAAAAAGTTCTCCTGTCTTTAAAGAATTAATCTTTTCAATATCTTTTAAATTCTCTACATTATTTTCAAGATCTAAAAACTGACCATAAATCATTCCACTTATTCCACTTGAATTTAAAATTATTTCACTTGCAGAAATAGCAAGATTTATTTCATCAGAATTTTCTAGCTTTTTCATAGCTTTAATCATAATTAAATTCGCATTATTTAAAAGCTCATCACCTACTAAAACAGCATTAGATTGTCCATATTTACCATAGACAGATAACACTCCTCTTCTAAATTTATCATCGTCCATTTCAGGTAAATCATCATGAACTAAAGAGTAGTTATGAATAAGCTCTAAAGCAACTGAAAAGTCTATAGCTATATAAGAAATATCTCTATAAATTTTAAAAGCCTCTAAAAGTAAAATAGCCCTTATTCTCTTTCCACCAACAGAAAAAGAATAAGCACACATTTTTTCAAACTCATTATTATCTGAATAAATTTTACTTAATCTTTCTTCTATTATGCTTTTATCATTAAAAATCAATTTTTTAAAATCTTCCATTATAGCTCTAAACTCACTTGTCCATCTTCTAAAGTTTTTTCTACAAATTTTTGATCTTCATCTTCAGCTTTTTCGTCAAATAAGAATAATCTACCTTCTTCTTTTTCAAGAATTTCAACTAATTCTTTATGAAGCTTCATTCCTTTTTTATACAGTTCAATACTTTTTTCAAGACTTAATTGTTCTTTTTCTAAAGTATTTACTATTTTAATAAGTTCCTCAATTCCCTTATCATAATTTTCTAACTTAATTGCCATCTATAATCTCCTTAACATCGGAAATAATTTCTCCATTAGAAACCTTTAGTTTCAAAGAATCTCCTACATTTACATTTTTAATATCCTTTACAATTTCATTATTATCATTATAGATAATACTATACCCTCTATCTAAAATACTATTTGGATTTATAATTTCTAAAGATTGTCTTTTAAAATCTAATAATTGTTTATTATATTTAAAAATTGAAACTATTTTTTCATCTAAAGATTTTTTCAAATTCTCAAGATTTTCTCTTAGTGTAGTTATTCTATTAACTGGATTATAATATTCCAATTCTTTTTTATAATGTTCAAGCTGAACTTTTTCAGCAGAAATTTCTTCTAATATATTCTTACTTAGTTTTTTCTCTGCTTGGTTTAAAAATTCTTTTATCTCATCCATACTTACAGATGAAAGCTCAGCTCCTGCTGTAGGAGTTGCAGCTCTCTTATCTGCAACATAGTCTGTTAGCATTGTATCTATTTCATGACCAACCGCTGATATAATAGGTTTTTTACAATTAAAAATGGTTCTAATGAGATTTTCATCATTAAAAGCATTCAAATCTTCAAAAGAACCTCCACCTCTACCAACAATTATCGTGTCAATAAAATCAAGTGAATCTAAATATTTAACACCTTCAGCTATTTCATCACTAGCTCCAATTCCTTGAACTTTTGCAGGATAAAAATAGATATTTGCAATTCTATATCTTCTTCGCAATGTATTTAAAATATCACGAATTGCAGCTCCATTCTTAGCTGTAACCACCCCAATATTTTTAGGAAATCTTGGGATTGGTTTTTTAAATTCAGAATTAAAGAGGCCTTCCTTTGAAAGTTTTTCTTTTAGAGCTAAAAACTGCTCATATAAATTTCCACGACCGACCTCTTCAACATTTTTACATAGAATCTGATAGTAGCTTCCTTTTTCATAAGTCATAACAGTACCTGTTACGACAACCTTTTGTCCATCTGTTAAATTCAAACTTTGTGCAATCGGAATAGTTTTAAAAACTACACATTTAAGCATAGCTTCATCATCTTTAATACTAAAGTAACTATGTCCACCTGATTTTTTAAAATTAGATACTTCGCCTTCAACACTTATGTTGGATAAAAAAGAATCTCTCCTAAGTACATTCGAAATGTACTTACTTACTTCTTTAACCTTAAATGTTGTCATCAAAATTCTCCTATTTTAGAATATCATTAAAAGAATACCACTTATAGCAAATATACTAACTGCAGGAACTATACTTTCTTTTAATGCTTTTATAGATGTTTTAGGAATAGCTATAAGTGCCATTAATGTACAAACTGCTGGAACATAAAAACTCATCATTAGAAATGCTTGTCTCCAAAACAATAGAGTTGTATTAGTTGAATATTTAAATATCAAGAATATTCCAATACAGACTACACTAAATATTGTATATACTACCCATCTTTTTTTCCCCTCAGACCCAACTAAATAAGTTGATACACCTATTCCAGTTAAAGCTATGGCAAGAAATACGATTAACAATAAATTACCAAGTAAACTCATAACTACCTCCTAAAATCAAATTTTTATTTTTTCGCTCTAACGATTGTTCCCAAAATACCGTTAATAAATTTATATGAAGCATCAGTTGAATATTTATTTGCAATTTCTATAGCTTCATTTATTGCAACACTTTCAGGAATTTCGTCTAAGTAATAAATTTCATTTACTGCAACTCTAAGAATTGCCAAGTCAATCTTAGCTATTCTATTGTAGTTCCAGCAACCTTCTAAATTTTCCTTTATAATATTATCAATGTCATCAAGATTGTCTATTATAGATTTACAATTCTTCCTAATATACTTAACTTCGCTACTAGGCAAATCAAAATACTCTATAAAACTTTCAATCTCATCACATTTAAAATTATTTTGTATACTTAGCTGATATATCAGCTTCATACACCATTCTCGTGCTTCACTTCTAGTCATATAAGCACTCTACTTTTCAATAGACTCAATACAAATATTCACACCTAAAACTTTAATACTTGTCATAACTTCTATTTTTAATTTTATATTTTCTTGAATTTTTTTAACAATTTCTTCGAATTTTTGTCCATATTCTACTGAAACTTTAACACAAACTTCAATTCCTTTTTCTAAAAATTCAATTTCTATTCCTTTCTTAGAATTTTTTGCATTAATTTTTTCGATATCATCTGGAATTCCAACTATAGATTTTACCCCTTCAACTTCAATAGTTGCCATAGCAGCTATCATATAAAAAATATCATTTGATATCTTGACACTGCCATTTTCGAATTTATTTTTATTCATAATTAATACACCTCCACTTATCTAGTATTATATCAAAAATTGCAAATTTATTCAAATAAATTTGCATATTTTTTCAAGTTTTATTCAATTTTTAAATTAAGTTATTTATGAATATATATAAATAAATATTTTTGAATAATTTTTATTATTTATTCTAAATACTTTTATTAAAATTTATCAGGAAAACAATTTATTATAGCAAATTTTATTATTAATTCTATTTCATTTTAATTTATTTTATGTTATAATAAAAGTGCATTGTATTATAGTGCTAAATTAATTTAGGAGGAATTAGAATGAAAAAAAGAAAAAAAATCTCATTACCCCTACAGATTATAATCGCACTTTTCATTGGTGTAGCTTTAGGTCTGTGTTTACAATCAAATCCAAAAATTGCAGATACTTATCTAAAACCAATTGGATCTATATTTTTAAATTTAATTAAATTGGTGATAGTTCCTTTAGTATTTTCATCACTGGTTGTTGGTGTCGCTGAATTAAAAGATATAAAGAAACTTGGAAAAATAGGTTTAAAAACTTTTGTGTTTTATTTTTTAACAACTACCTTTGCAATAATTTTAGGCTTGTTTTTTACTAATATCCTAAAACCAGGTGCAGGTTTTACATTACCTACAACATTAACAGAAGTAAAAGTAAATGAAGCACCTAATTTTATAGATACTTTAGTAAATATAATTCCTGCAAATCCTATGAAGTCAATAGTTGAAGGAAATATGTTACAAATTATAGTATTTGCATTGATACTCGGTTGTGGACTTTTATCTTTAGGAGAAGCAAAGTCTAAACCTGTCTTTTTATTTTTTGATGGAATATCAAATGCTATGATTTCTATTACAAACGGAATAATGAAACTTGCTCCAATTGGGGTATTAGGTTTAATTACTCCAGTTATTGCAAATAATGGTCCAAAAGTATTATTACCTTTACTTAAAGTTATTTTTATAGTTTATCTAGCCAGTATTATTCATGCACTTTTAGTGTATTCATCATCTATAAAAATATTTACTAAAATGAAAGTTAGAACATTTTTTAAAAAAGCTTCTACTCCATTTTTTGTAGCATTTTCTACCGCTTCTTCTGCAGGAACTCTTCCTGTTTCTATGGAAACTGCAGAAGAAGAAATGGGTGTTTCTAAACCTATTGCTAGTTTTGTCTTACCTTTAGGTGCAACCATAAATATGGATGGAACAGCAATATACCAAGGAGTTTGTGCATTATTTATAGCACAAGTATATGGAATAGACTTATCAATTCAACAACAAATTGTAATTGTACTAACAACGACATTAGCATCTGTTGGAACAGCCGGAGTTCCAGGTGCTGGAGTAATTATGCTTACAATGGTACTACAAAGTGTAGGACTTCCTATTGAGGGAATCGCACTTGTCGCTGGAATTGATAGAATTTTTGATATGATAAGGACAGCAGTTAATATTTTAGGAGATATAACTTGTTCAGTTGTTGTTGCCCACTCTGAAAAAGAATTAGATTATTCAAAACATAATGATTAACCCCCTTATCAGATGTTTTTAATCAAATGGGCAAATATGAAACCTCCTGTTTCACTAAAAAAGCCAACTTATGTTGGCTTTTTATCTGATTTATTGTTTATTTACTTCGTATAATAATATATTGCAAGTTGCGTTCTATCTCTAAGTTCTAACTTTTCTAAAATTCCTGAAATATAATTTCTAACAGTTCCCTCACTTAAAAATAATTTTTCTGAAATTTCTTTATTTGAAAGTCCCTTTGCAATTTGTTCTATAATTTCAATTTCTTTTTGAGTTAAATTTTCAAAATCTTTTTTTGTCGTATTAAATAGGCTTTGTAATTTTAATTCATTATCTAAAATTTTATTCCCAAGCTTTACACTTTCTATTGCAGGAATTAGTGATGCTACATTATCTTTTAAGATAACTCCTAAAACACCTTTGTTTAAAGCTCTAATTATATCATCTCTATCATTGAAAGTTGTTAAGAGCATTATTTTGGCATCTTTGTCATATTCTAAAATTTCTATTGCAACATCAACTCCATTTACTTCTTTCATTCTAATATCTAAAATGACTACATCAATTTTATTTTCTTTGTAAGTCTCAATTGCTTTTTTAGAGTCTGTAGTAGCTAATACTATTTCATAACCACTCTTTTCCAATATAGTACTTAAAGCATTTAATACTAATAAATCATCATCAACCATTAAAATTTTCATTATTCTCTCCCTTATCTATTGCAATATTTATCTTAAATCCATCATCTGTAATAACATTGAATAGCCCATTATATTTTTTTGCTATTTCTTCCATCGATAAAATACCAAGACCGTCATTTTTTTCAATATTAATATTTTTTCCATTATCAAAAATCGTAATTATATATGAATTTTCATTTTCTATTATTCTCACAGTAAAACTATCTCCAGTTGAATGTTTAGTAAAATTAGCAAAAGCCTCTTTTACAATGCTTAAAATGTCAAAACTTAAATTTTCATTCATCTTTGTTTTAACTCTATATATTAATTTTGACTTTACATTTGGAACATTTATAATTTTTTCAATAGAGCTTTCTAAGTCAAAAGCAGATTTATACATATTATGAATTATTTTTCTTATATCAACTAATCCACCTGATAAATTCTCCCTAATTCTTATAACTGAAGTTTTTATCTCTTCATCATCACATATTAATTCCAATGCTCTAAGTTCCAAAATAGAAGCTGAAATTGTATGTCCTATTGAATTATGTAATTCTTTTGAAATTTTTTCTCTTTCTTTTAAAATACTATCATAATTCTTTTTTTCTTCTTCCAGATACAATTTCTTTAAATCTTTTTGTAATCTATAATTTGTCTTATAAAAATTTAAAAACTCTCTATGATAAAAAACTTTTCTTTCATAGAGTTCTCTATCATATTGAGATAGACAAACAATTAATAAAGATAAAGCAAGGAAGTTAATTTCTTTACTCAATAGGAATACAAGAAATATTGGAATATTGTAAATTGACTTGCTATAAATTGCATAAATAAAAGAGAACATAAAAAATCTAAACTCCGGAAAAAAATAAATTATAATCAAGAAAATTACTGACAAAGCTAAACTATAATATATATTTTCCTTAATTTCAACTATAAGCACAAAAATTAACGAAATTAAGCTAAAAATTGCAACATTAGCAAAACTCATTTTTTCTGAAAATAAAAACAAAAAATTTAATAAAAAATACTTTAAAAATACCATAATATCTCCATCTAATTTAAAATAAATAAAACAATAATCATTTAAAAACTATTATAACTATTTTACCATATTTTTCAAAAAATTACATTTGTCATATTGATAAAATTACATAATACACTAATTTTTAAAAAAATTTGTTGATATAATATTGGTGAGGTGATAATTATGATTATAAAAATAGAAGATTTAATAAAAAAATTTAAAGAAAAAATTGTTTTAGACCATTTTAATTTATCTCTTGAGAAAGGCGATGTTCTTGGACTTATAGGTCCAAACGGTTGTGGAAAGACGACTTCAATAATGTGTATGCTTTCTCTTTTGAAATATGACAGTGGAACTATTGAAGTTTTTGGAAAAAAAGATATTTCTAATGAATATGAAATTAAGAAAAAAATTGGAATTGTTCCTCAAGAACTTGCTGTTTTTAATAATTTAACTGTAAAAGAAAATATCGACTATTTTTGTGGTCTATATATATCTAATAAAAATGAAAGAAAAAGGCTTGTAAATGAAGCTATTGAATTTACAGGACTTCAAAGTCATGAAAAAATGTTGGAAAAGAAGCTATCAGGTGGGCTTAAAAGACGTTTAAATATCGCTTGTGGTATTTCACATAAGCCTGAACTTGTAATTTTAGACGAGCCAACAGTTGCAGTAGATGCTCAAAGCAGAAAGTTTATCTTAGATGGAATTAAAAATTTAGCTGAAAATGGATCATCAATTCTTTATACTACTCACTATTTAGATGAAGCTGAATATCTTTGCAATAAAATTTCTATTATGGATAATGGAAAAAATATCTTAACCGGAGATATGCAAACTTTGATTAATGGAGTAAGTGTAAAAGAAAAGATTACAGTTGTAGGTTTTATAAAACCTGAAATTATTTCAATCTTAGAAAAACAAGACGAGGTAATTGATGTTGAAGCGAAGGAAAATCAAGTAACTTTTAATTATTCTAGTGATACAGGAAACATTAAAAAATTAATCTACCTACTTGATGAAAACAATGTAGTTTATGAAGAAATTTTTTCAAAGAAACCTAAACTGGAAGATATTTTCTTAGAAATGACAGGAAAGGAGCTTAGAGAATAATGGGAATTTTATCTGCTTTAAAAGTAAATTTGCTACATTTAACTAGAGATAAACTAAATTTATTTTGGAATACTTTTTTTCCTATGATTTTAGCTACATTCTTTTGCCTAGTAATTCCTAATATGGGCAAAAATTTTGATAAAGTAAATGTTGGAATTAACAAAAATAATCCCCATGAATATATTTTAAAACAAATTCCATATCTTAATCTTAAAGAAGTAAAAGAAGATGTTCAAACAGATCTAAAAAACAAAGAATATAAAGCCTTTATAGAAGATGATTTATCTTTAAAAATTATATCATCTAATTCAGAAGTTATGGTTGTTAAAAATATCCTTGACCAAATAAAACAAATGTATGAAACTAAAATTAATCAGGAAGAAATTATAAAAAATATAGATAAAGACTTTATAGAGGACAAAAACCATGGTGTTACAGGTGTTGAACCCATACTTTTTTCAATAATTATTATGGCAAGTCTATATACTATGTTTGATGGCGTTATCTACATAGATAATATATTATATGATTCGTCTGATTTTGCAGTAAGAATGTTAGTTTCTCCAATAAAAAAATCAACTTATTTGATAAACGGAATAATATCTGCACTTATAGTTACAAGTTTTAATTCTACATTATTGATTATTTATTTAAAACTTGTATTTGGGATAACCCTAATAACAAACTATTTTGCTTCAATTATTACTCTACTTTTAATTATGATTTTTGGAATAACTATGGGAATGTTCCTTGCAGTTGCTCTAAAGGCAAAAACCGAAACTAAAACAATGGTTGGACTTGGATGTATTCTTCTAATGAATTATACTTCAGGAATGATGGGCTCAAGTGTAACAAATGCTATAACTTCAGCTTTCCCTCTAATAAAAAAGATAAATCCAACATTCTATATGGAAAATGCACTATTAGGTGTAAATATCGCAAATGACAATAGCTACTTGATTACAATGGCTAAATTTATAATTCCATTTACTATAGTTCTATTTGGAATTGCATTAATATATTTGAGGAGGCATAAGTATAATGATATTTAAAAATTATATGAAAATATTTATAAAAAATATAAAAGCAGTTTTATTTTCTTTCATAATTTTTATGGTTATGTTGATTATATTTACCAGCTCAAAAGATAATAATGTTGAATTTAAACCTATGAAGCTGGACTTAATGATAAATGATGAAGATAAAAGTGAAGAATCAAAAGCCTTAATAAATTATTTAAAAGAAAAACATAATGTAAAAGAAGAAAAAATTACGGAAAGCGAAGCAAGAAAACAAATTGTTGAGGATAAAATTATAGCTTATATAGTAATTAATAAAGATTTTAAACAAAATTTGTTAAATAATAAAAAAGCAATTTCAATTTTAGCACCAACAAAAACTTCATATATAACCTTTTTAAAAATAGATTTAAAAAGTTATCTAAATTACACATTGTCTGCAATAAATTCAAATGTTGATCAACAAGAGGTAATAAATACATTAAAGAAAGAGATTGATGTAAAGATAATAGATACTAAATTATATAATCAAGAAAAAGGAAAAGAAGCCTTTAACGCTACTTTTTTAATCCTAAGTTATATAGTTTTTATGAGTATAATTTCAATAATTATAAATATTGATGCTGAATTTAAAAAAGAAAGTCTTTTAAAGAGAATGGCTTTGTCCCCTTATAGTCAAAAATCACAAACTTTACAACAATTTTTAGCTCAAATAATAATATCTATATTAATATCAAGTTTTTATTTAGCTGTTTCAATATCAAGAGTGAACGAAGAAATACCTAAAACTAATTTAGTATATATGAGTCTAGCAGTATTTATATTTTCATTTACTGCAATTTCACTAGGACAACTACTTGTATCAATTTCAAAGGATGTAAAAGTTGTAAATGGTGTAAATTCTGCTTTCACATTAATAATGGCATTTTCTTCAGGAGTATTTTTGCCGATGAAATTCTTACCACAAGGATTAATAAATGTTTCTAAATTTATGCCACAATATTATTTTGTAAAGTTTTTAGAAGAAATAAATTTTGAAAAATTTTTACTATTTATTGCATCACAAGTTGTATTCATAGTTTTTTATACACTACTAGGAATATTCATAAAAAGATACAAATTAAAAGAAGTCGCTTAAACGACTTCTTAAAGCACAGACAAAACATAATTTTTGTCTGTGCTTTTTTATGTTTATTCAAGCAATATTCAGTATACAATTTATTGGCGTTTTTGCTTTACCGTTTTCATTGACATTATCACCAATCTAAAAGAAGTCTTGTCTCCTTTTATTTTTCTAAAAATCTTCGTATTCAATATTCCTAACAGTTGCTTTTAGTAAATAAATATTCCATAGAATATTTAAAATAAATATAACTGTAAAATACAATATTATTAAATACGTATTTTCATACAGTCCAATGTGGTTAGGTAAATATTTAAATCCTAACAAAATAAAAAGTAGAGGAAATGTAATCATAACAAAAAATGGAACTATATCATCTCTATCTTTAAATACAAAATATGAATACTGAACTATTGGATTTATAAATATAGCCGTAAAAAAATATCCTAATAAACTTAATAAAAAACTTGAATTAAAAATTCTAACAAATACAAATAAAATAATATAATAGACTAAAATTTTTAGAGTTGAAACTAAAAACTTTGATACAATTAAATCTTTTCTTGAAAATTTAGTTGTTAAAATATATTTGTTTATTTTTTTATTTCTTTCAAAATTATTTCCGACATCTCTACTTCCAATAACTGAAAACACAAAAATATAAGTAAATAACATTTCAAAAAATACTCCAACACACAGAAGTATTAAATCTAAAGTAAAAAAATACCATTTTTTCTTAATTTCAAGATATTCTAAAAGCAATAAACCTTTCATAACAAACTCCTAACTTATCTTTCTTCTAATAAATTTCAAACTCAATAAAAATGAAAATACAAACAAAATTAAATCGATTATAATTAAAATTATAAATATATTTAATTTATTTCCAATTTCAAACTTCAAAAAAGTATCATTTTTTACTATATAAAAAACTCCAGTAATATAAACAACAGTACCAACAACATTGACAATATCTATGGCGATTTTCCCAAATCTAAAAAATATTGGAATGAGTATTTCATAAAGAAAAATATTTATACTTAAAAAAACCAAAAATCTATAAAAAGTTTTGTCATAACCAGTCACAAATGCAAGTAAAAAGTTGAATAAAAAAACTAAAATGGCAGCTGATAATATAAAAAGATATTTGTAAGTTACTATGGATTTTTCTTCAACTGCATTAGAAATTATATATTTATAAAAACCATTTTTATAATCACTTTCAAAAATTTTTATAAATAAAATAATAAGTCCAAAGGATGCTATCAAATATGATATATCAACATTTCCAGATATTATAGCAATAATCAAAAAGAATGATATCATTGAAATTGCGACTAAATTATTCTTTAAAACTATTATATCTTTACAAAGTAATGCTTTCAATTAAATCACCCCTTTATTTAAAAATATCATTATATCCTCTAATGTAGGTTTATCAAAATTTTCTCCTTTGAATGAATTTCTGCTGACACAGGCTTCAATTCCATAATGACCTTGTTTTACTCCTAAAATATCACATTTTGCAATTTCGTTTAAAATACTTTCATCTCCTTTTATTATGCAATACTTTTCAAGCAAATCATCTTTATATTCGGAAAAAATTAATTTTCCATTATCAATATAAGTTATTACATCTGAAATTTTTTCAATATCTGATAAAATATGTGAGGACATTAAAACAGAATGCTTACCATCTCTTACAAACTCAAAAAGCGAATCCAAAAGTTCATCTCTCACAATCGGATCAAGTCCAGAAGTTGTCTCATCTAAAATTAACAACTTTGGATTATGTGAAAATGCTACAGCTAATTGTAATTTCATTTTCATTCCTTTAGAAAGTTCGCTGACTTCCTTTATAATTTCTATTTCATAGTCAGCAAGCAATTTTCTAAAAAGATTTCTATCCCAATTTTTGTAAACTAAACTACAAAATTTTTCAATTTCATATATCTTAAAGTTGTCCGGAAAATGAATTTCATCAAAAACAATTCCTATATTTTCCCTTTGAATTGGAGTTAATTTGTTGTTTTCCATTCCAAAAATAATACAACTCCCACTATCTTTTACAATTATATTTAAAATCGTGGAAATCAAAGTTGTCTTACCTGAACCGTTTTTCCCAATTAAGCCCATAATACAACCCTCTTCTAAATCAAAAGTCATATTCAAATTAAAATTTTTGTAGTTTTTTTCAAGATTTTTAACTTTTAACATAATTACCTCCAATTTTCAAAAATTTCCTTAAGCTCTTCTTTAGAAAGCCCTAATGCTTCTGCATAATCGTACACATTTTTAATTGAGTTTTCCAATAATCTGTAATATTCATCTTCAATTGCATTTACAGTTTTATTTGTAACATAAGTTCCCTTCCCAGTAACAGTTTGTATAAAACCATCCTTTTCAAGCTCCATATACGCTCTTTTAGTCGTAATTACGCTTACTTTTAAATCTGTTGCTAAAGCGCGAATTGAGGGCAGTAAATCTCCCTGTTGTAGATTTTTATTCATAATTTCTTTTTTTATCTGTTTTACAATCTGTAAATAAATTGGGTCTTTATCATCTTTATATAAATTAATTAACATATAACCCTCCTCTCTATCTACTGTATATATACATTATATACACTTAAAATAAATTTGTCAACATTTTTTATAAAATTATTGTATGTTTTTTGTTATTATTCTAATTCAGTTCTATTTTATCCACTAAAAAAGTGTCAAAAATTTCTCATTGACACTTTATTATTTCTCATTCTATATTTTCTTATCTTTTTCCTTATACATCATTTTGTATTTCATACCTATTGTTCTACTTATATAGTTTGATGATATTGCACAAATTATTAAAGTAAATAAAGTTGTTATATATAATTGACTTTGATTGCCTATTATCCAAGAAACTATCGAGATAAAAATTCCACCTGCAATAAAGACAATTCCTGAAAATTTATTTGCAAATCCGAAAACTATATCATTATTCATTGTCCATTTATTTCTTATTGCAAATTCACTTTCTTTATTTACTCTTCTCAAATAAATTCCATACATTGCCATTAAAATTGCAATTAAAGTGAAAACTAATCTAATTACATAAAAAGGAATTTCCATTTTTGAATTTTTTAACATAAGTTTTAATACTGAAAATGTAAAGTAATTACACATAATAGAAATAAGCAGATTTACAAAAGCTACAACAGTAACTCCTGTTGGATAGTTTTCGTCATTAAATTTCTTTCTAACTCTTCTCAAATAAGTTATTCCAAAGAATGATAATACTGCATTTATCAAAGCAAAGGTATAAACCATATAGGATCCGATAAAAACTTCTTTACCATCTTTGACATAAGCAAAAACTGATGAAGGTAATACAGCAAAACCTGCTGTTGCTAAAATTATAGGTGTAATCGCTAAAATTAACAATAATTTTAAAAATTTATTCATTTCTAGTCCTCATATCCATATTTTTTATAGAATTCTTTTTTATATTCTAAAAATCTATCTTCTCTAATTGCTTGTCTTATATTTTCCATTGTTTTAAGTAAAAATCTTAAATTATGGATTGAAAGAAGTCTTGCCCCTAATATTTCATCAACATTTATTAGATGTCTTATATAAGCTCTTGTGTGATTTCTACAAGCATAACAATCACATTCATCATCAAGTGGAGCAAAGTCCTTTGCATATTTAGCATTTTTTATAACTAGTTTACCCTTTGAAGTCATTGCAGTTCCATTTCTTGCAATTCTTGTAGGGAGAACACAGTCAGCCATATCAATCCCTGCTTCAACAGCTTCAAATAAATAATCCGGAGTTCCTACTCCCATTAAATATCTAGGCTTGTTTTCAGGCATAAATTGTGTTGTATAATTTAGATATTCAACCATAATTTCTTTAGGTTCTCCTACACTAAGTCCACCAATAGCATATCCCGGTAAATCCATATCTATTGTAACAAGTGCAGACTCTCTTCTTAAATCTTTGAACATTCCTCCTTGAATAATTCCAAAAAGTGCCTGATTATCTGTATTTTTATGATAGTCCTTACATCTCTTTAACCAACGTAAAGTTCTTTCCATAGAATTTTTTACATAATCATAACTTGCAGGATATGGTGCACATTCATCAAAAGCCATCATAATATCAGAGCCTAAATCATTTTGAATTTCCATTGATTTTTCAGGAGAAATAAAATGCTTTGAACCGTCAATATGGGATCTGAATTCTACACCCTCTTCAGTTATCTTTCTAATATCTCCAAGACTGAAAACTTGAAAACCACCACTATCTGTTAGAATTGGCTTATCCCAATTCATAAACTTATGAAGTCCGCCAGCCATTCTAATAATTTCTTGACCGGGTTTTAAATACAAATGGTAAGTATTTCCTAAAATTATTTGTGAACCTATCTCTTTTAACTCATCAACATTCATTGCCTTAACAGTCGCTCTCGTTCCTACTGGCATAAAAATCGGAGTTTCTATAACGCCCCTATTTGTATATATTTTTCCAAGTCTTGCATTACAATCTGAAGACTTTTTTATCAATTCATATTTTAATTCCATTACTTCTCCTTTTTAATAAGCATTGCATCACCAAAACTGAAAAATCTATATTTATTCTTTGTAGCCTCATTATATGCATTCATTATTATATCTTTTGATGCAAAAGCGCTTACAAGCATAATTAAAGTTGATTTTGGCAAATGAAAATTTGTAATAAGACAATCAACAACCTTAAATTCAAAACCTGGATAAATGAAAATATCCGTATTTCCCTTACAAGCTACAAGTTTTCCAAACTTTTTATAAACTGTTTCCAAAGTTCTTACACTGGTAGTTCCAACTGCAAAAATTCTATTTCCTTGTTCCTTTGCTGTATTAATTATTTCAACACTTTCTTCTGAAATTTCATAATACTCGTCATGCATCTTATGTTCCAAAACATTATCAACCTTAACAGGTCTAAAAGTTCCAAGTCCGACATGAAGAGTAACTCTCGCAATCTTAACTCCCTTTTCTTGAAGCTCTTTTAAAAGCTCATCTGTAAAATGAAGTCCTGCAGTTGGAGCTGCTGCTGAACCATTGTGTTTTGCATAAACAGTTTGGTATCTATCTCTTTCTTCCAATTTTTCATGAATATATGGTGGAAGTGGCATTGTTCCAAGTTCATCTAAAATTTCCTCAAAAATTCCGTCATAAGAAAATTTTACAAATCTCTCTCCCTCTTCACTTATACCTACAACTTCTCCATGCAATTTTCCATTTCCAAATTCAACTTTTGAGCCTATCTTCATTTTCTTTCCGGGCTTAACCAAAGTTTCCCAAGTATTATCCTCGTGCTTTTTCAAAAGCAAAACTTCAATAGCTTCATCCTTACCGTGTCTTGCTCCAAAAAGTCTTGCAGGAATAACTTTAGTATCATTAATTACCAAAACATCATCTTTTTTTATATAATCAACAATATTTTTAAAATTTTTATGTTCTAAATCAAAATTTTCTCTATTTACAACTAAAAGTTTTGAACTTGATCTATCCTTAAGTGGAAACTGAGCAATCAAAGACTCATCAAGCTCAAAATCAAAATCATCCGTTTTTAAACTATTCATTAACACTCTTCCTTTATTAAATTATAAAATACATCTACAAGCTTATATTATATCTTGTTTTTCAATATTTTTCAAATTTTTTTAATTAAAACAATCTTTTAAAATACATTCTTTATAAATTCTTAAAGTAAAAAAGTAACGGTTAAATAATCGTTACTTTTTCATTCTACCAAAATGCTTGTATGCTTTTTCAGTTACAATTCTTCCTCTGCTTGTTCTACTTAAAAATCCTATTTGTAGCAAGTAAGGTTCATAGACATCCTCAATTGTAATTCTCTCCTCACCTGTGGAAGCAGCAATTGTATCAATTCCAACCGGACCTCCCGAAAAATTATCTATTATTGTAGTTATTATTTTTCTGTCTATCGTATCAAGACCAAGAGAATCCACTTCTAAAATATCAAGTCCGTCTTTACTAGTTTGTAAATCAATTTTTCCATTTCTCTTAACCTGAGCAAAATCTCTAACTCTTTTTAAAAGTCTGTTTGCAATTCTAGGTGTTCCTCTGGAACGTCTTGCAATTTCTAGCGCTCCCTCAGGTTCAATTTCAATTCCCAAAATTCCTGCAGATCTTGTAATTATCTTTTGTAAGTTTTCAATACTGTATAATTCAAGACTCAACATAATTCCAAATCTGTCACGAAGTGGTCCTGTAAGTTGTCCTGTTCTTGTCGTTGCCCCTATCAAAGTAAATTTTTCAAGGTCAATTCTAAGGCTTCTCGCACTTGGACCCTTTCCAATTATTATATCAAGTGCATAGTCTTCCATTGCAGGATATAAAATTTCTTCAACACTTCTATTTATTCTGTGAATTTCATCTATAAACAAAACATCATCTTTACTTAAATTTGTCAAAATACTTGCAAGGTCGCTTGGCTTTTCTATGGCTGGACCTGAAGTAACTCTGATATTAACGCCCATTTCATTTGCAATGATATTTGCAAGAGTTGTTTTTCCAAGTCCTGGAGGACCATAAAGCAAACTATGGTCAAGAGGCTCATTTCTTGTTTTTGCAGCCTCAATAAAAATTTTAAGTCTTTCTTTTGCTTTTTCTTGACCAATATATTCATCAATCCATTTCGGTCTTAAACTGGTCTCTATTTCAATATCTTCTCTTGAGAACCCTGTACCGATAATTCTATCTTCAAAATCTTCAAACATACTAACACCTATAATTTTTTCATACTAAGTTTAATTATATCTTCAATTTCCATTTCATCAATATTTATACTTGAAAGAAATCTCTCAATATCATTTTTCATAAATCCTAAATTAATTAAAGCATCTGAAACAAGCTCTCTCTTTTCCAAGTCATTTCCACTATCTAAAGTTGAAGCTTCCATTCCTGAAATATCTTTACTACTGATACTGTCAATAGAAATTTTATCCTTTAATTCCAAAATGATTTTTTGTGCAGTTTTCTTACCAACACCTTTAGCTGTGGCAAGAGCAACTGCATCTCCATTTACAATAGTCAATTTCAAACTATCAACAGACATTGATGATAAAATTCCACATGCCACCTTTGGACCAATACTATTTACACTTACAAGCAGTTTAAACATTGAAAGTTCATCCATAGTTTTAAATCCGAACAGAGCGACATAATCTTCTTTTACTATGTAATCTGTATAAATTGTATAATAATCTCCAACAATTACATTAAATAATGTATTGTTAGAAGTAAAAATCTTATAACCTATTCCACCATTATCTATAACAATATAATCATTATAAATAAATTTAAGTTCTCCACTAATATATTCGTACATAAAACACCTATTTCATTCTAAATTGTTCTTTAAATTTTAAGCTAAAAAAATGGCAAAGTGCAATAGCCAAAGCATCTGCAGCATCATCGGGTTTAGGAACGGATTTAAGTTTAAAAATCATTTTAACACTCTCTTGCATTTGCTTTTTGTCCGCTCTACCATATCCTGTAATGGCTTGTTTAACTTGTAAAGGAGTATATTCATAAGCCAAGATATTCTTCTTTATAAAGGATAAAATCTCGACCCCTCTTGCCTGTGCAACATTGATTACAGTTTTTACATTTTTATTAAAGAATAACTCTTCAATTGCAAGTTCATCAACATTATGTAGTTCTATTAATTTGTTCAATTCTTCATCAATAATTTTAAGCCTATCAGGAAGTGGAATTCCTGCTTTTGTTTCAATTACTCCATAATCTATAAGTCTTACTCTATTCCCGATAGCCTCTATAATTCCATAACCAACAATTGCAATTCCGGGATCTAATCCAAAAATAATCACAAAAAATCCTCCAATACTATCAAATATGATAACATAAAAAACATTTTTTTTCAATTAAGATTATTTTAGAATTTTTTCATTAAGCATTTTTATGCACAAAAAAAGCAAGAATTAAATTCTTGCTCTTAATCTTATTCGTAATCTTCACAGCTTAGTAAATCTTCTCTCTTAACTTTTCCTTTTTCGTCATAAGTCATTTTACTAAAGTTAATTAAATGTGGAATACCATCTAATTTTCTACATTCAATTAAGTGAACAACTTTGCTTAAATCTCCAACTTCTTTAGCTTGAGTTTTCATGATTTTCATCATTGAATATTTAAGTTCAGTTTCTTTGAAAGTAATAGTTGACATTCCTTTTTTATTGAAAGCAGCTTGAACCATTGATTCACAGTTTTCTTCTGTAAGTGCAGGAATTAAAATATAATCTACATCACTTGCAGCTTCGATTCCAGCTTCGTCTTTAACTTGAACAGTCTTATGTGAACCTTTAGCAACAGCCATAATAGCTGCCATGAATGGTCTAATTCCAGCAGATCTATGTCCTGAAATAATTAAAGTTTCTCCTTTAGCAATAGCTTCTTCGATATATAGACCATGTTCTTCTTTCATATAACCTGTGTCTACATGTTTTTGTAACATTGGATGCATACAAATTTCCTCCTTCTATTTTTCATATATATTTATTATACTACATTTTCAATTTTAAATAAATACTTTAACACAAAATTATTAAAATAATTTGTCTATTTCTGTGTAATACCTAACCACTAAATGATAAACCTATTATTGATATAGTTACAATAACAACACCAATCAATAAAGTTAAAGTTAGTGGAGTAGATAAAAATATAACTGACAAAACAACACTCCATAAACTAAAGGTACTATTTAAAGCCATTCCCTTTGGAACTCCATTTAAATTCATTCCTTTATAATAAAGCAAATAACTTAATGCTGCAAAAAATCCAGCAAAAATCAAATATCCTATTGTAGCAAGACTTTGTATTGTTGTAACAAAACTACCAAACAAACTTAAACAAGGTAAAACTAAAAATAATATACTAATTCCAGATATCATTTCCCTTATATTTAGTATTATTTCCTCTTCAAGCTCCTCTTTTGTTGCAAAGCTTACAATTGTTGCTTCAAGACCCCAACTAAAACCTGCAAGCAAAGAAAACAAAATTCCAAGATAAAAATATGGGTAATTTCCTGTAGGTTTTGTATAAGAAAGAACAAATGTTCCTACGATACAACCAACTATACAAATAAAAGTTTTAAAATTAATTTTTTCTTTTAAAAATATAAAAGATAAAATAGTTCCAAACATTGGACATAATGCGGAAATTGGTATTGCATAAGCAGGACCCGCTAGAGAAATCCCCATTATATATGAGCATTGTCCAACAGGCCCTCCTATTAAACCCGCAAAGCAGACCCATTTACCAGTCTTTGTTTTCAATGCGGGTAATATCATCTTCAATTTTCCTAAAAATCCATTATATCCAAGAACAAATAATCCTGCAAATAGATCATTGAATCCTGCAAAAACTAAAGGTAGAAAGAATATAATTTCTGCATTATAGTTTTTCATCAATCCACTTTCCATAAGCAAAGACAATACCATACCATTGACTGCCCACAAAAACCCTGAGGAAAGTCCTACAAATTCGTTCTTAAATTTTTTCATCTAAAGTTATACTCCGTTCGGAAAAATTTATTTATCTAATTCTCTTAAGCCATATTTATCAATTATGTTAAGAAGTTTTTTACCATAATTAGGATCTGTCGCATAAGTTCCAGTTAAAGCTCTAGCAGCTTCTTCTGGAGATTTTGCAGATAAAACTCCTGCATAATATCTTCTAAGCCATTTACTTTTTGTAAATAAATTAGCATAATATTCAAATGCTTCATCATAACCTGAGAACTTCATAAACTTTGCTGTAATATAATATTTTACACCGTTTTTATACTCAGCTGTTCTTATTTCATAATATCTTGAAGGTGGAGTATCTTTAGCAGCTTTTATTCCAAATAAATTATAAATTGGAGCTGGTGATAAACTATCACTTCCAAAACCAGTTTCCAAACAAGCTTGTGCAACTGCAATTGAAGGAAATAATCCTTTACCTTTAACAGCCTTTAAAACTCCTGGAACTATCTTATCTATAAAAGCATTATTATAAGATTTTGTTCCATATTTTCCATTTACAAAATTTCTATATCCTGATGCATCCTTAGCTCTTCCAGTAAACTTTTCTCCATCTTTGAAGAAGTACCAATCTTTACCATCATCATACCAGCCATCGGCATATTTTCCATTGTAGAAAAATTTTCTTCCATTTGCATCATTGCCATATCCACTATGTTTATCTCCGTCATTGAAATAATACCATTTTTCGCCATCTTTATGCCACCAGTTTGCATATTTTCCATTATCAAAATATTTCGTTCCATTGCCATCTTCTCCATAGCCACTATGTTTAGCTCCATTTTGGAAAAAGTACCAATCTTTACCATCGTCGTACCAGCCATTTGTATATTTTCCATTATCAAAATATTTCTTTCCGCTGGCATCTTCCCCATAGCCACTATGTTTTTTTCCATTTTGGAAGAAATACCAACCATTGCTGTCATTACACCACCAATTAGCTAAATCTCCTTCACTATTAAAGAATAAACCATATTTATATTTACTTTTTGTATCTTTTGAGTATTTTCCATTTTTAAAATCTCTTTTTCCAGACGCATCTTCTGCTGTACCTGTAAATTTTACACCATCTTGGAAAAAGTACCAAGCTTCGCCATCATCAGCCCACCAGTTTGCATATTTTCCTTCAGAAAAGAATTTTCTTCCATTAGCATCTTTTCCGTAGCCGGTATGTTTTTTACCATCTTGGAAAAAATACCAAGCTTTGCCATCATTAGCCCACCAGTTTGCATATTTTCCTTCAGAAAAGAATTTTTTTCCATTAGCATCTTTTCCGTAGCCAGTATGTTTTTTACCATCTTGGAAAAAATACCAACCATCACCATCATTAGCCCACCAGTTTAAATATTTTCCTCCAGAAAAATATCTTTTTCCATTTGCATCATTGCCATAGCCAGTATGTTTTTTACCATTACGGAAAAAGTACCATGCTTCACCGTCATTGTACCACCAGTTTGCAGGTTTTCCATCATCTCCATAAAATATTTTATTTCTATACTCTTTTGCTTCTGTTAATTTATCACTTTCAAATGTACTCTTAAGTCCTAATCCACTCAACATTACTAGAGAAAATACTAAAACTTTTTTGTTTATTCTCATAAATACCTCCTAATAATTATTTTTTAATAATCATCTAATGTAATTAATTTTAACATATTTTTTCTATAACATCAACAAATAGCTAAAAATAAGCACTAAAAATTACAAAATTATTACAAAAGTGTTACAAAATTATTAAAAACATATTTTTAACAAAAAATTTTTAAATAGAAAAAGTGAATATAAAAAAAGGAGAGATCTCATCTCTCCTAAATTTATATAATTAATTACTATTTTACTTCGTAATCATAATGTACATCATTGTTTAATAAACATTGATTGTAGTCTTTCATAATATCTCTAGCTTCAAATGATAACCAAAGGATAGCAACTAAGTTTGGTAATACCATTAAACTGTTGAAGATATCTGCTAATGACCAAACGATAGCAACTTCTCCAAGAGAACCAGCTATGATACAAATAAGAACTATAGCTCTATAAGGTAAAAGTCCAGCTTTACCAAATAAGTATTTAATATTTGATTCTCCGAAATAGTACCAACCAACTATAGTTGTAAATGCAAAGAATGATAAACAAACGGCTAAGAAAATAGCTCCGCCTGATCCAAATGCAGTTCTGAATGCTTGTTGAGTTAATTGTGCTCCGGCTAAGAATTTTCCATCAGCTCCCTTAACTTCATAAGCACCTGTTACTAAAATAGAAAGTGCTGTTGCAGAACATACTAAAACTGTATCAATGAATACACCGATTATAGCTGTTAAACCTTGTTCAGCAGGGTGTTTTACATGTGCTACAGCATGAGCATGAGGTGTTGAACCCATACCAGCTTCATTAGAGAATAATCCTCTTGCAACCCCTTTTTGAACAGCTGCTTTAACTGCTGCCCCAGCGATACCACCGGCTACTGCTGTACCATTAAATGCACTCTTGAAAATCCATGCGAAAGTTGGTCCAATTTTATTAGCAAACATAATTAAAATTACTAAACTTCCTAAGATATAAACTGCAGCCATAACAGGAACTACAAGTTCAGCAAATTTTGCAATTCTGTCAATACCACCGATAAAAATTAAAGCTGCTAAAATAGCAATAACAACACCAATAATAGCTGGGTTAATATTTTCAAGTCCTTGAATACCTTTAATACCTGATGCTATTGAGTTTGATTGAACAGCATTACCCATAAATCCTAAAGCCAATACTATTGCAATTGAGAAAAATCCTGCAAGAATTTTAGCAAATGCTCCAGTTTTCTTCATACCTTTTGATATGTAATATGCAGGTCCACCAACAAATTCTCCGTCAATTTTAGATCTATATTTTTGAGCTAAAACTGCTTCTACGAAAATTGTTCCCATTCCAAAGAATGCTGATAACCACATCCAGAAAATTGCTCCAGGTCCACCTGCTGTAATAGCAGTTGCAACCCCTGCTACGTTACCTGTTCCTACTTGAGCAGCAACTGCTGTTGCCAATGCTTGGAATGAAGACATAGAACCTTCTTCTTTAGGTCCTTCTTGTTTTTTGAAAAGTCCTCCAAAAACTAATTTAAAAGCCTTTCCCATTTTTGTGATTTGTGGGAAGCCCAAAATAAATGAAAGGAATAATCCCGCAAATAACAAACCATACATAAGTATATTACCAGCGATAAAATCGTTTATTTTGTTGATAGTATCAACAAGTCCTGAACCGCTTAGTAATACTAAATTAGATAATAAGTTCATATAATACCTCCTATAAAATTTATTAATTGTATTATACACTTTATTAGGGTATAAGTCAATATGTTTTCGGGAAAACTTTTGAGATTTTATAGGAAATTAATTATAAAAATTCAGTTTAAAAATTTAAGTATTTTTAACATTTTCCACAAACCAAGTACTTAATAGCATTATTTTTTCACGACAAAAAAGGTATATAATTAAATAAATATAATTATATACCTTTTCCCATTTAACTATAAAAAATATTTTTACTTAACTTTATCAATATATTTTCCATAACCTTCTTTTTCCATATCCTCCAAAGGAATAAATCTCAAAGAAGCCCCATTTATACAATATCTTTTTCCACCCTTATCCTTAGGACCATCATCAAAAACATGCCCCAAATGTGAATCTCCGCCTTTGCTTTTTACTTCGATTCTTTCAAGTCCATGACTACTATCTTTTTTATAATTAATATTTTCATCTATTGGTTTGGTAAAACTTGGCCATCCACAACCAGCATCATATTTATCTTTTGAAGAAAAAAGTGGTTCCCCTGTTACTACATCAACATAAATTCCTTTTTCATCAAATTTATCATATTTACTTGAAAATGCTCTTTCAGTTGCTCCATTTTGTGTAACATTATATTCCAATTCGCTCAATTTATTTTTTAGTTCTTCTTTGCTTGGCTTTTTATATTTTCCATCTCTTCTTTCAAGAGGTTTATCCGCAAGACCTAAGTCAATATGACAATATCCATTTGGGTGTTTCTTCAAATAGTCTTGATGATACTCTTCAGCTACAACAAAATTTTTAAGTTTTTCGACTTCAACAGTTATAGGCTTATCAAAATTTGGTCTTTGATCATTGATAAATTTTTCTATAACAGTTTTATCATTTTCATCAACATAGTAAACTCCTGTTCTATATTGTCTTCCGCTGTCATTGCCTTGTTTATTAACACTTGTAGGTTCAATTATCCTAAAATAATGTTGTAAAATTTCTTCAAGAGAAATTTTATCTTTATCATAAACTATATGCACAGTTTCTGCATGATCAGTACTCTTAATTTTCTCATAACTTGTCTCTGAGCCGTTTCCATTTGCATATCCAACAGTTGTATCTGCAATACCTTCTATTTTGGAAAAATATCCTTCAACACCCCAGAAACAACCTCCTGCTAAATAGATTTCTCCTTTGTTCTTAATTGAACTTAAATCAACTTTTGGTTTTTCCATAACTTTCTCTCCTTTTCTAGTTTTTATTTTATATGTTACTACAAATCCTATTATAAAAACACATAAAATAAAAGGTATTAAAAATTTTTTCATAAAAATCATCCCCTTCCTGATTTTATAAAAAATATACCCTTCAAAAGATAATAACAATCAAATGTATTTAAAAAATCGTAATTATAAAAAAAGGAAGTTGTTTCCAACTTCCATAAATTATTCTGAAATTATTTTTACACTTGCACTTACACCTAATCTGTCAGCACCTAATTCAATCATTTTTAAAGCAGTAGCCTTATCTCTTATTCCTCCACTAGCTTTAACTTTTGCTTTGTCTCCTACAGTTTTTTTCATAAGTGCAACAACATGTTCATTTGCACCTGAAGTGCTAAACCCTGTTGAAGTTTTTACAAATTCAGCTCCAGCCTTAACACAAAGTTCAGAAACTTTTACAATTTCTTCATCAGTTAATAGACAAGTTTCTATAATAACTTTTAAAAGTGCTTTTCCTCTTGTTGCATCTACAAGTGCCTTTATATCATTAAATACAAAGTCTAAATCATTTGATTTTAAAGCACCTATATTGATTACCATATCAATTTCATTTGCACCATTTTTGATTGCATTTTCAGTTTCAAAAACTTTACTTTCTGTTGTCATTGCTCCTAGTGGAAATCCTACAACAGTACAAACTTTAGTATTTGAACCTTTTAAGTTTTCAGCACATCTTTTTACATGACAACCATTTACACAAACAGAGAAAAAGTCATATTTTTTAGCTTCTTCACAAAGTTTATCTATCATTTCATAAGTAGTATCTGCCTTTAATGCAGTATGATCCATATATCTATTTAATTCCATTATGCTATCTCCAATGCTAATTTCATCATAGTTGTAAAACTATTTTGTCTTTCTTCAGGAGTTGTAATTTCTTTAAAATGGAATGAATCTGATACAGTTAATATTGTAATTGCATTAACCCCTGCATAATTAGCATTACAATAAAGAGCATAACTTTCCATATCCACTGCTAGAACTCCCATTTGTGCCCATTTTTTCCAATCTTCAGATGAAGCGTTATAGAAAATATCAGAACAGAAAATATTACCTACATTGATATCAATATTTTGTTCTTTTGATGCTTCATAAGTTTTTCTTAAAAGTTCCCAAGAACAGTTTGCTGAATATGTTCCATCTAATTTATATTGATGTGCAAAGTTTGAATCTGTTGAAGCAGCCATTCCTACAACTACATCATATAATTTAAGTTTATCACTATAAGCTCCACAAGAACCAATTCTGATTAAATTCTTAACTCCATAAAAATGGATTAATTCATAAGAGTAAATTCCAATTGATGGAACACCCATTCCGCTTCCCATAACTGAAACTTTTTTTCCTTTGTAAGTTCCTGTGTAACCTAACATTCCTCTTACATCATTAAATAATGTAACATCTTCTAAAAAATTTTCTGCAATAAACTTAGCTCTTAAAGGATCTCCTGGCATTAAGACAGTTTCTGCAATTTCTCCTTCTATCGCTCTATTGTGTGGTGTCATAAAAAACCTCCTTAATTATCTTTTATCTTACATAATATTAACATAAAAACTCTATTTTTTCAAGAATAATAGCCTAAATTCTAAATATCACAAGAGTTTAAATCCAACAATAATTGATGAACAGTCTTTTTAAATACAGGATGAATTTTATCCGGACTTATCTCATTCATAGGCTCTAAAACAAAAGACCTTTTTTGTATTTCAATATGTGGAACTTTTAAATCTTCTTCATCAATTATTAAATCTTCATAGAATAAAATATCTAAGTCAATAATTCTTGGCCCCCATTTGATTATTCTAACTCGTCCCATATCAAGCTCTATTTTCAAAAGAACTCCTAAAAGCTCTCTAGGACTAAGCTTTGTCTCAGCTATACAAACTGCATTTACAAAGTTATCCTGTTCTGTATAACCATAAGGCTCAGTTTCTATATAAGTTGAAACTTTTTCAACTAAAACTCCTCTTTCGTTCATCATCTTAATTGCTAAATCAAGATTTTTCCGACCTTCTCCCATATTACTACCTAAAGCAATCCAAACTTTACTCATAAGTCCTCCTATTTTTTATATGCTCCAAAATTAATATCTTCGCTTTTATCTGCCATTCTAATTGCATCTCCAATTAAAATTGCTAAAAAATGTTTATCAAAATCATGAACTCTTAGGATATTTACACCTTTAAAAGATGCAATCGCACTTAAATATGCAGATGCCAAATCTACATTAGAAAGTCCCTCTTCTGTTTTTATATCTGAGTCAATATTATTTTCAGTTAAAATATTTACTACAAATCTCTTTCTAGAAACTCCTAAAAATGATAAATATCCCATATTATGAATTCTATCTATTCCCTTAATCAATTCTAAGTTTTCTCTTTTCGTAAGTGCAAAACCGATGCCTGGATCCAAACAAATTCTTGACTTATCTATGCCTTTTGAAATAGCAATCTTCAAAGTTTTATTAAAACACTCTTTCATCATATCTAAAATATCTAAACTTTGGAAATATTCCAAATCTTTATCCGTTATAAAAGAATTTTTGCCAAACTTTGGAAAAATTTTTGAGCCTTCATGTTCTGGCCTTATGATTACGGGATTAAACATCATAATATATCCAACATTTGAATTTGCAATGACATCAACCATTTTTTCATCACCGAGTAAACCTGTAATATCGTTAATAATATCCGAGCCTGCATCTATTGCTGCCTTAGCAACTTCAGATTTCCAAGTATCAACTGAAATTACAACATCCATTTCAGACTTTATTGCCTTGATAATCGGAACAATTCTTTCAATCTCTTCTTCTACGGAAATTAATTTACTTCCAGGTCTTGTGGACTCTCCACCTATATCAAGCATATATGCCCCTTTTGAAACAAGCTCATTTGCTCTTTTTACAGCTCTATCAATATCAAAGTATTTTCCACCATCTGAAAAAGAATCTGGTGTCACATTCAAAATTGAACATAACTTTGTACTTTCTCCATTTTTGATTGACTTACTCGCAAACTTAAATTCAATATCACTCATAAAGACCCCCATATAAAATAATTTTAATTATTATATGTTTATTATATTAAATAAAACTTAAAATATCAACATAAAAAAATCAGCTAATCGCTTAGCTGATTTTCAATAAAATTTTAAAATTAATTTTTTGCAATTTCTTCAATTAATTTTAGCGTAAAGTCATAAACTCTTTCTGTTGATGGAATTGAAAGATTTTCTTGTGGAGTATGTGCTCCTCTGATGTCAGGTCCGAATGAAATCAACTCAAGATTTGGATATTTTTCATAGATTGCTCCACATTCAAGTCCTGCATGAACTACAATATTTTCAAATTCTTTTCCAGTTAAGTCTTTATAAACTTTATTTGCATATTTTTGTAATGTTGAATTTTCTTTCTTTTCCCATGAAGGATAACCGCCCAAAAATTCATGTTTTAAACCTAATTTTTCAGCAATTTTAGTAAAAGATGACTTCATATCTGCAAAAATACTCAATGAAGATGAACGGATTGAATCGCGAATTAAAATTTCATTTTCAGTTGTTTGAACTATTGCAAGATTTGATGAACTGATAATACCGGTTTCATCTTTTGAATTTACCCCTGTTGGCAATTCTTCTAAAATATCAACTAGAGTATTTTTTAATGCGTTTGTTAAAATTTTTCCATTAAATGTTTCTTTTTTATCTATTGTAAGTTGTTCTTCACCATTGTATTTTTCTGTAAATTTAGCAATTAATTCATCTAATTTTGGTGAATTTTCAATTACAATTTCGCCAACTCTAGGAATTGCATTATCTTTATTTCCACAGTTTACACTGGAGATTGAAAGTCCGCTCTCTTTTATAAATTCAGCAATTGTTTTAATCATATTTCTTCTATTTTTGCCGATTTCCATTCCTGAATGTCCGCCTAGATATCCGTCAAAATGAAGTTTAACAAGCTCTACTTCCTTATTTTCAAATTTTAATTCCAAATTTGTTTTAAATAAAGTACCACCAGCGGAACCAAGAGTTAAAATACCTTCTTCTTCGGAATCGATATTAAAAAGATATTTTCCTTTTAAAAGACCTTTTTCAAGTCCTAAAGCTCCTGCCATTGTAGTTTCTTCAGTAACTGTAATAAGTACTTCAAGTTCAGGGTGAATCAAAGTTTCATCTTCCAAGATAGCCATTGCCATTGCAACTGCAATTCCGTCATCTGCTCCAAGTGTAGTATTATTTGCAAAAAGTAAATCATCTTTAACTACCCATTCAATTTTATCTGTTGCAAAATTATGTTTTGAGCTTGTAGCTTTTTCACAAACCATATCCATATGTCCTTGTAGGATTATTCCAGGTTTGTTTTCATATCCCTTTGTTGCAGGTTTTCTTATATAGACATTAAGAATATCATCTTGTTTTGTTTCAAGTCCTAATTTTTTACCAAAATTATAAATGTAATCAGATACTGCCTTTTCATTATGTGATTCACGAGGAATATCTGAAAGTTCTCTAAAATAGTGAAAAACTCTTTCTGGCTTTAAATTCATATTATTCTCCTTTTACAATGTTTTCTACAATTTTTACAAGTAATTCTGAACCTTTTTCCATATATGAAATAGGAACAAATTCATATCTACCATGGAAATTAAATCCACCAGCAAAAATATTTGGACAAGGAAGTCCCATGAAAGAAAGTCTTGATCCGTCAGTACCACCTCTAATTGCTTGAATTTTTGGAGTAATTCCAATTTCAACCATTGAATTATAGGCAAGGTCAATTATATCTTTTCTATCTTCTAATTTTTCTCTCATATTGTAATATGAATCTTTAAGTTCTAAAGTAATTGAATTATCATATCTGAAATTTAAAACTTCAACTATTTTTTTCATATATTCTTTTTTATTTTCAAATTTTACTCTATCAAAATCTCTTATAATAAATTCCATATGAGTATTTTCAGTATCACCTTTCATTTCTAATAGATGATAAAAACCGTCATATCCTTCTGTATGTTCTGGTCTTTCATTTGCAGGTAACATTGATAAAAGATTATGAGCAACCATAAGTGAATTTCTCATAATATCTTTTGCTGAACCCGGATGAACATTTTTACCTTTAATATCCACAATTGCACTGCAAGCATTGAAACTTTCATATTCAAGTTCTCCAATAGGTCCACCGTCAATTGTATAAGCAAAGTCTGCTCCAAATTTTTTAACATCAAAATGGTCTGCTCCACGTCCTATTTCTTCATCAGGAGTAAAGCCTATTGAAATATCACCATGTGGTAAATTATTTGATGTAATTTTTTGAATTGCATCCATAATAATTGCAATTCCTGACTTATCATCTGCCCCCAATAAAGTATTTCCATCAGTTGTTATTAATCTTTCTCCCACAACTTCTTTTAAGCAAGGAAATTCTTTTACAGACATCGTCACTTCATCATTTAACTTAATATCTCCACCTTTGTAATCAACAAATTGAGGATTTACATTTGCTCCGGTAAGTTCTGTTGCAGTATCCATATGTGCAATAAAACCAACTTTTTTTAGATTGTTTTCTACATTTGATTTCAAATGAGCATAAACATAACCCTTTTCATCAATATGAGCATTTTCAATTCCCATTTCTTTTAATTGCTTTACAAGTAAATTTCCCAAGTTCTTTTGTTTCTCTGAAGAAGGAACTGTTTCAGACTTAGGATTTGATTGAGTGTCCATTTTTGCATATTCCACAAAACGATCTACTATATTCATAACTACCTCCAAATAATTTATTTCATATCTATTTTACCACAATTTTAAAATTAAAAAAAGATAGCAATTATCTTCTGCTATCTTTTCATTTGATTATATCTTTTTATATTTTCTTCTGTTAAAAATTCAAAGGCTGAATTAATCTCTTGAAATTTTTCAGTTGTATCTGTATCTCTATTCAAATCAGGATGATATTTTTTTGCAAGCTTTCTATATTGCAATTTAACTTGATAGTAATCTATATCAAAAGTATTAAACTCTAAAACTCTACAAGCATTTTCGAATTTATTCTTAAAATCACTATATGGGTCATAACTTGCACCAGCATTTTGATAATATCCTTGATATCCTTGATAACCTTGATATCCTCCATAGTATCCGCCTTGATTTGAAAAATATTCATTAAAAGCATTAAATCTTCTTTCCCATTCTTCTTGTTCTCGTCTTTGTCTTTCTTCTCTTTCTCTTTCATATTGTTCTTCTTGAGCTCTTTCATATTTTCTTTTATATTCTTTAAAAGATGAATAACCCTTGTTATTTCCCAACAAGAAATTTCCATAATCATTCAAATATTCACATAAAGAATAATTAATATATCTTAGAAAAGAAATAAATTTCTTTCCCAAGAACGGAACTATGAAAAAGACAAAAATAATTAGCCAAAAAACTGGATTTGAAAGTAAAAATATAAGCACTAAAGGAAGTAAAAACGAACCCAAAGTTAAAAAAGCTATTCCAATCAATACTAAAAATACAGAAATACTGCTTAGTAAATTTACAATATAAGATAAGCCTGTTACTATTGCTCCTAAAATTACATCCAAGACTTTTGAAAGTCCTAAAATAAATTTTCCAAAAAGTTTTTTCACATTATTCTCCAAATTCTTCCTTTAAAATTTCATAAAGCGCTTGAGCTTCTTCCTTTGTAAGAGTTATACCTTTAGACATTCTTTCATGACTTGGATTCCAATCTCTTATATCGTATTTTGGTTCTCTTTCATTCCAACTAACTAAATTTAACTCTTTTCTCCAACCTTTTTCATTTTCGGAAAGAATTCCTAATTCCTCTGCAATTTCGAATTTTAATTCCATTTTCTCCTCCTAATTTAACATTCCATTTTTATTTGTAGGCAAAGAAGCTATAAATCCATCCATTAAACCATTTTTTATTTTTGTTAAAATTTCAATTGAATGATTTATATCTGCCTTTCTATTCTCAACTTTTTTCAATAACTTTTGCATTCTCTCAACCTTTTTCTCATCAAGAGTGTCTTTACAGGATTCCCCAAGATTTTTTACTTCTCTTTGCAAAAATTTTAAATTATTCTCTAAAGTTCGAATATTTTCCGAATACTCATCAATATCAAAATCTATCGGATTTTTTATCAATCTTTCTTCTTCAATAGCTTTAAAAATTTTATTCATTGTTCTTTTGCTGTCATCAGCTTTTGCTTTTAGCGTCTTTTTCCAAAGTTCTTTATCCCAATTTTTACTATTTGTTTGAGGAGAAATTTCTTTCGCAATCGCCTTAAAGACATCATCACAAGTGTTTTTTTCTTCTATATCAAGTTCGTCAAATAGTCCTACAAAATTTTTAACTTCATTTGAATTAAATCTTTTGCTATTTTTATTTTCTGAATCTATAATTGTATAAACTTGACTTACATCTACAAAATTATCTGCAAATTCAAGAGTTTTTAAAATTTCTCCTGCCCTAAAAAGATTCATAACATCTCTTTCAAGAGACTTTTGAATTTTCATAAGATTTTCAATATTTTTTTTATATAAAAGTTTAAACTTTTCATCATCTTCTAAAACTAAGTCATTCCTAATTGAAATAATTTCCTCTTTTAAAAGTAATAATTCCGCTAAATTTTCTCTTAAATCATTATATTGATTATATAAATTTTCATTAATCATTAAACATCACCTTCCATATAAGTAGAAAATTTGCTTTTATCAAAATTTAATACTAATTTTTCTTTTTTTAACCTATTCATCTTTTTTATCTTAATTTCTCTCTTAAGTGCTTCAGACTTTGTTTCAAAAATTTCAAAATAAACGAGTTTTACAGGAGTCCTTCCTCTAGTATATTTTGCTCCACAGCCTGAATTGTGCTTTTCAAATCTAGCTTTTAAATCAGTTGTATAGCCAGTATAAAAACTTCCATCTTTACACTCCAACATATAAACAAAAGTCATCATAATATTTCCTTTAAAACATCATTTATAACATCAAAACCAAAACCTCTATAAGTTAAATAGTTTATAATTTTTTGCTTTTTCTTAAATTTATCCTCTTCATTAGACAATAGGTTCAACTTTTTTATACCCATTTTAAGGGCATTATCAAATTCTTCATCATATTCAAATTCATCTAAAAAGTCTTCAAAAATATTCTTAGAAATTCCTTTTTGAATTAATAAAGATTTGATTTTATTTTTTCCATATCCATTTAGTTTTTTCTTATCTTCAATAAATATTTCACAATAGATTTTATCGTTTAGATATTCCTCTTTTTCTAAAATATCTAAAACTTCATCTATAACCTCTTCTGCAAAGCCATTCTCTTTAAGTTTTAATCTCACTTCATATTTTGTTTTCAATTTTCCAGAAATATAATTAATTGCTCTTGACTTTGCTCTTTCAATATCTGAAAAATACTTCATTTCTAAAATTTCATCTTCTGAAAAATCCATATCAACAGAAACTTTATACTTTTCAAAAATATTGTAATTCAAAAGAAGTTTTGTTTCATCTTCAAAAATTACTTCAAAAACTTCTTTAGATTTACTATAATTTATACTTGTAACTTGCATTACTTAAATAATCCTATAACAGTTGGTAATACTCCTACTACCATCATTAAAGCTAATATAAGTGCAATAATTCTAGTTGCTGTTTCTCTTTTCATAAAATCACCTGCTTTTTTTTACTAACTCACATAAATATTGATTTATAAATTCATCAATATTCCCATTCATAACGGACTCCACATTTCCAGTCTCATAACCTGTCCTATGATCTTTTACAAGTGTATAAGGTTGAAAAACATAAGACCTTATCTGTGAACCCCATGCAATCTGAGAATATTTACCTTGAATATCTTCTATTTTTTCTCTATTTTCTTCCTGCTTTATAATCAAAAGCTTTGCAATAAGCTGTCTCATCGCTGTATCTCTATTAAACATTTGGCTTCTTTCAGATTGACAGGAAACAGTTACTCCCGTTGGAATATGAGTTATTCTAACTGCAGAATCTGTTTTATTAACATGTTGTCCACCTGCTCCACCAGATCTATAAGTATCAATTCGTAAATCTTTAGGATTTATTTCAATATCAGTAATTTCTTCAATTTCTGGAAAAACATCTACACTTGCAAAACTTGTATGTCTCTTATTTGAAGAATCATAAGGAGAAATTCTAACAAGTCTATGAACTCCTTTTTCCCCTTTTAAAAATCCATAGGCATTTTTCCCTTCAACTTTTAAAGTAACAGACTTAATTCCTCCTTCAGTATCAGAATTGTAATCCAAAATTGAAAATGAAAAACCCTTGCTGCTAATCCATCTTGTATAAAGACGTTGTAACATTTCAGTCCAGTCTTGTGCATCTGTACCACCTGCACCAGCATGAATTTCTAAAATGGCATTATTTGAGTCATATTCTCCAACCATTAAGGTATTTAATTTCAATGATAAATATTCCTTTTCAATATTGTGAATATTCTTTAATGCTTCTTTTTCATATTCCATAAATTCTTCATCAGATAAAATTTCTAAAAATTCTACAGAATCTACAATTTTTTGGCTTAGACAAGTAAAAGTTTCAATCTTAAATTTTAAATTTTTCATATTATCTAAAATTGACTTTGCACTTTTAGAATCATTCCAAAAATCTTCCTTAAAGCTCTGAGCTTCAAGACTCTTATATTCATCTTCTAACTTAGAAATGTCAAAGTGAATCACCAATTTCTGATAAATTTTGTTGCAGTTTTTTTAACCTTTCAATTACTGTACTTAAATTTTCCATCTCTCCCCCAACGACAACAATAAAATACAATCTTTTCATTTAAATAGAGCTAATTACACTTTCAATAATGGAAATATAATTACAGTTAATTTTATACTATTAAGATATTTTCGTCAAGTCCAACAAAAAAGAGCCAATGGCTCTAATTTATTTTTAATATATTACGCTTTTACAATTGGAATCCATAATTCCATTTTATAATCTTTACTATCCATATCCCCTTCATAGTAATATTCAAAGTCAGGAGTTCCCGAATGAACATATCCATGTTCCGGAAAAAACACTTCCATTACATACTTCCAACCATTGTGAATACATTCAGGAACTACTCCTTTTAGTTCAACAATAGCATATTCAGCCTCTTCTACTTCTAGGATATCAAGTCCCATACTTTTTGCTTTATCTACATCCGTAACAATATATCCTGCCATGTAATTTATTACATTTGGATTTTCTACGTCATGACAAATGCCTACACTTTCTCCATCTCCTAGACTTGCAAGTTCTTCATGGCTATATTTTTCATATAATTTATTCCAAACTTCTGGACATAATGATGAATTAATATTTTCTTCATTGAAACCTGCAACCGTAAATGAACCTTTCTTTTGAATTGTAACATTCATACTTCTTCCTCCTTTAACTGTTAATGCTAATTGAATTCTAGAAATCAATTTGAATGGTTTCCCATTTCTTACTTCAGAAGGAGTAAATCCATGAAAATTCTTAAAAGCTGTTCCAAAAGAGTCTGATGACTCATATCCAAATCTAAATGCAATGTCAATTACTTTTTCGTCCGTATCTCTTAAAGCAATCGCAGCCTCTGTTAATTTTCTTCCTCTCAAATATTCTGAAAGTGTTGTTTCAGTTAAAATAGAAAACAATCGACTAAACATCGCATATGAATATCCGGATAAATGAGTTATTTTCTTTTCATCAATTTCATCTTCTAAAACAGTTTCTATATAATCTATCGTACTATTAAAAGATTTTATTATACTCATTTGATTTCTCCTTTCTAGATATAGTTTAACAATTTTTAGATTGTACTACCCTATAATGTAGGTACAAATTTTAAAGGATATTTTTCATTTAAAAATAGAGCTAATTACACTTTCAATAATGAAAATATAATTACAGTTAATTTTATACTATTAAGATATTTTCGTCAAGTCCAACAAAAAAGGTAGTGTGTTAAGATAAAAAAATTTTTTACACTACCTTTCATATTAAATTCAATCTATATATTCAATTTTTTCTCTTTGCAAATACTTCACCATTTGTAACCCAACTCTTGCCATTATCAAAAGATGTTTTGCTTTCCCAATGAAATGTGTCGAAAGTAATATTTGAAAATATCCATTGATTAAGACTCTCTGTTTTCTCTTTATTCACTAGTACAATTTTATCATCTATTTTTTCTGCTTCCAAACAAACCATCTTTCCTAAACAGGAATAGCAAATATCCCATTTTTTCTTTTTTGGATTATATATTCTTATAGTTGTAGCATATTCAGCATCCGGTTGTGGAGTTGCAACTCTTTCTACTCTTGACGGACAAATGAAAACATCTTGAATTCCTTGACCGTTCAATATCTCTGAAAACAACCATTCTCCTATTACATGCCTTTCTTTTTCAGTTCCTTTTCCATCAACCCATTCAATTTCCCATTCTCCAATTAGAGGAGAAAATATATTTTTGCTTTCTGATTTTTCTCCAATCAATGCTTCAAAAAAATTATTCATATATAAATACAAACCTCCCAAATAAATATTCATAAAAGATATAACATAATTTAATAACTATATTATAGCATATTTTCATTGTTTATGAATTATCAATAAAAAAATTAGGAAGTACCTTTAAAAATTTACTCCCTAATCCTAATTACTAAATCTTTTCATTCTATTTCACTATTTTTACTTTTAAACTTCTTAAATATGATTTTTCTTCTTCGGTAATTCTTCTGCTTTCTATTGCCTTTTGAATTGCTTTATTATGAGTCCAATCATCAAGTTTTTTATTTTCTATAAACTTTATAGCATACTTTTGTTGTTTAGCAATGGCAGTTGCAAAATACCAAGCAATCATCATATTTACATAATACTCTTCAGACTTTACTTTTGAAACAATTTTCAAATGTTCTTCTTTAAAATTTTCATCCAAATAATTTGAAAGCAAAAGACCTATCCCATATCTTATAACATAAGTGTTTTCATCTTTTATCCAATCTAAAATATATCTATATGTTTCATTTGGATATTTTTTAAAAACTTTCGGAGAAAACAAGTCACAAGTTGCCCAATTGTCAATGAATGGAATAAATTTTTCTGTATATTCCATAGCTAAATCAAAATCTTTTATTTGCTCAATCAAACATCCATGTAAATTATTTTCTTCATAGTATTTATGCGGAAGATTATTTAAAAAATTAAAAGTTCGTTTTTCATCTTCTTTAAATAATTTTTTTGCATAATTTCTTAAATCTGGCGTTCTAACTCCGATTATTAAGTCTTTATCTACTGTTGGAATAAGCTTAGCATTAAAATTTTTATATTCGATATCTTGAAAAGAAAATAAATCATTTAATATTTTATCCATATATTTTCCTTTAAATTTATTTTATTTTTAATTCCTCAAATAATTCTTCGTCTGATTTATAAGTTTCATGCAATGGTGAAGGCATAGCATTTTCAGATTTATAACCCATAAATAATAACATTACTATTTCATTTTGTTCAGGAATATCAAATTTTTCCTTTACAATATCAGGATTAAAAGCTCCAATAAATACTGAGCCCAATCCCAAGTCTTCTGCTTCAAGAACCATTTGCGTTGCAACAATTGTAGCATCTACAATTCCACTTGAAATTCCAGTATAACCATTGTACCAACATTGATCCATATTATATGTTATGACAAACATAAGTTGTGAATTAAATTCACAAGGAGATGACTCATTTAAAAGTTTTAACTTTTCATCTTCAGTACAATAATAAACTTTTATTGGTTGGTTATTTTTTGCTGTCGGTGCAATTTTTCCAGCCTCTAAAATTTTTAAAATCTTTTCTTTTTCAACCTTTTTACTAGAAAATTCCCTTACAGAATATCTCTTTTTTGCCAATTCTAAAAAATCCATAATTACCTCCTTTAGAGATTTGCAACTTTGAAAAGTTTCCCATCTATTTCAACTTTTCTAAGTCTTTTTTCAAAATCAATTCTTTTAATCCAAACTTCCCTTTCACAACCTAGACATTTCAACTTTATTTCAATTCCCGTTTTTAAAATCTCCCATCTATTTGTTCCACAAGGATGTTCTTTTTTTAAAACTACAATGTCCGATACTTTGTATTTATACAATTTTATCACCCTTTTCAAGTTTCAAAAATTCAATATTTTTTTCTTTAAATTTTTTATACAATTCTTCTCTTAAATTTTTTTCGTTTTGCCATTGCGTAGAGTGTTTACTCCAAATTGCAATAGCAATCTTTACATAATATTTTTCAGTTTCAGTAACTCCAAAAAATACTGGATCTTTAATTACACTTTTATATTTTTTTGAAAATTCTGGTGAAAAATCATTTATGATTTTCTTAACTTTTTCAACATCTACATCAGTTGGAAAACAAAAAGTAACAACAGACCTTTGATTATTTTTACTAAAGTTCGTAACAGTTGTTATACTTCCATTTGATATTGTATTTATACTTCCGTCATAACCTTGAATCTGTGTATTTCTCATATTTATAGCCATAATATTACCAGAAATTCCATTAATATTAACATCATCCCCAATATTATATTGATCATCTAGTAGAATAAAAACTCCACTGAATAAATCTTTAATAATACTTTGTACTCCAAATGCAATTATAATACCGCCAACTCCCGCAGTTGCTATTAAAGATAAAGTATTTACATCAAAAATACTAAGTATTATAACCACAGCGATAAAATAAATAATATATTTCAAAACACTTGACAAAATAGAAACTATAGAATTAACTTTTTTAGAATTTCTGAAATCATTTGATTTATATGTTTTAACTAAATTTGTCAAAGCTTTTGTAAAAATATAAATTATAATTTTAGCAATCAGAAAAACTATGACTGATAAAATTATTTTTATAATTAAACTTCTAAGCGAATCCGAATAAATCAAATTCTCAAAAAAATTATTCATTAATATTTATCTCCGTTACAACATTTCCTCTATCTTGTGTCTTTTCAAAAAGCCAAAGGTAATCAACATTTTTACCAGTTTCTTTTAATGATTTCACTGTTTCAAGTTCTCTTGGATCAAGTAAAATTGCAAGACCACAAGAACGACTTACTTCCCTAGGTGTTGGAATAGTTTTAAATTTTTTATCTAAATTTTTAAGTTCTTTTTCTAATTGCATTGTATGATTAACTGAATTAAAAGTCAATAATAAATATTTTTCGTCCAAAAAAATCCCTCCTATTTTATTTTTTTGTATTTGTCTTTTTGAATCAAATATACTGAATCTTCACTTTGAATAGAATCTATTATCTCAGCTGAAAATTCTTTCTTTTTTAAACTAGACTTATCAACTAATACATACCCATTATTTTTGACTAAAAGAATTTCTTTACTTAAAATATAAGATTTTACATAGTCATTACCAATTTCAACAGTTTTTTCTAGTGTCAAATCCTTAGCATTAAAAACTTTTAAATCATCAGAAAATAAATAAATCTTTCCAGAATCATAGATAACATTTTTTAAATTTTTTATATAGTATTGACTCTTTATAATATTTTTTTCAAAAAGGTATAATTTTTCATTTGTAGCAACAAAAAGTTTATCATCTGAATCATTTACAAATCCAAATTCTATTATAAATTCATTAAAAAATGTAAAATCGCAAACAGTTGACTTATCTTTTGAATTCAAAATATGAAATCTAGATTTAATTGAATTTTCCGATTTTACATAATCTGTATATGCAAAATTATTTTTACTTTTTGAAAATTTTATATATCCAGGATTTTGCACATCATCATTTGTATACAATTCACTTAAATTCTCATCATAAATTTTAAAACTCGTATTATTGATTAGAATAATTTTATTATTTTCAATAAAAAAGTCCTCAATTTCATTATCCAATGAAACACGTTTAATCTCATCAAAGTTCTTACTATACATAATTATTTCATTACTCATCAATGAATAGATAACATCATTAGAAACTCTAATTTTACCATTATTCTCAATATCTTTTTCTAATTTAAGTTTTCCATTTTTATTAAATCTTGAAAATTTATTTTTTTCGAAGATATACATTTCATCTTTAATAAATTCAATTTTACTATATGGTTTTGAAAAATCATAAGTTACTTCTTTATTAGAATTACCTGAGAATTTTAAACTTAAAAATATAATAAATATAATTACTGCAATGGTAAAAATTCCCATTGCAATTTTATTCTTATATTTTGAAATAATTTCCATACTTTCTCCTAAAGTCCTAATTTATCTTGCTTTCTTCTAAGTTTAGTTATAATATGGTCTTCATCCAATTCAACCATATCAAGAGTAATAAGCTCATCTTTTTTAACATCAACTTTTAACTTAGTTTTTTTAGTAATCATAGCAATTGGCAAAAGATTTCTATTTTTTTGATCTGCATGGCTTGTTATTTTACCAAAAACGGATTTTCCACCAATTCCCTCTAAAATTTCTCCTGCTTTCAAATCTCTTTTTGCAACTGTAATTGTATCTGAAACTTGTCCACAAGCTGGGACAATAGTTGATTCTTTTTCAACAATTGCATTATATATAGTTATTGGTGTTTCTAGACTTGTTAAATGATAAGGTCTGTATATAGCATAATTTGGGCCATCACCCATTTTTAAATACTTCATTAAATCATGAACTTCGTCACTATCACTTGTTACGATAGCATAAACTCCTGGTGCTACTCCAAAAGCAAAATCCACAGTCTTATAATTATTTAAAATTCCTCCTTGCTCTTTAAGAGAAAAAATTTTAGCTAGTTCTGCAGGTGTAGCATTTGGTCCATGACAGCCGATAACATCAGGAATAAATCCTAAGGCATTCGCAGCACTTGTAAGTTCAATCATAGTATTAGTTCCATCAATAAAGCCTGCAAGCATTTTTGGATAAAGTCCCTTTGAAATCGCCTCTTCTCTGACTTCATCTTCTGTAATATAATGATTAAGCGGATTATTCTTTCCCTTTCCAACTGCAAGAAGTTTAAAACCTGCACCTAAAGCAAAATCTGCAAGTTCCATTATTGCACCTGGTTCATCTCCAGCAGATCCAGTATAAATAACATTTTTCTTTTTTGCTAAATTGAATAAATACGGTCCAATAACTGCATCACATTCAACATTCAACATAATTGTATGTTTTCTATTTTCAATTGCATCCATTGCTAAAATCGCACCAAAAGGAGGATTCCCAGTTGCATCAACAACCCCTTTTATATCTTGTAATTTGCAAGCAATAGTATAATCATCAGAAACGACATACATACCATTTTTTATAGAATTTTCAATTATTTTTATATTATCACTTGTAGTAATATCTGACTTTCTAACGCCGGAAGAAATAAGAGCTTCCATAGCTTTTTCTGGTTTTTCATCTATTACAACAGAACTTGTAAGACCTTTAATTCTAGAAAGTTGATTAACAAGTCCTTTCCCCATTTTCCCAGCTCCAATAAGCGCAAACTTAACTTCTTTATTTGCATTATATAAATTGTTAAGTTTGTTTTTCATTCTAAACATAAAGTCCTCCATATCAATATTAATTTTATCATTCTTATTTTACTACAACATATAAATTTTATCAAATTTTTTTATATGAAAAATGCCCTTTACTATAAGCTAATTTTAGTGTAAAATTATAGTAGTGTATTTTGGTTTAAAATAAATTTAAAAAATATAATTATCTAGAAATTATTCTGATAATATATAAAGTAAAATAGATAGGAGATTTTTAGGGGATTTTTATGAAGTATTTTAGAAAAACTCTTGCCATTGATTTTGGAACATCAAAGGTAGTAACTTTCGTTGAAAATAAAGGTATCGTAGTGAATGAGCCATCTGTGGTTACTATGGATACTTATAAAAATAAAATTTTAAATTATGGAGAAACTGCAAAAAAATTATTAGGACGTATTCCAGGAAATGTAGTTGCAAAAAGGCCAGTAATTGCAGGAAATATTGTAGATTTTAATGCAACAGAAGCTATTATAAAAAGAGCAATAAAAAAATCTGTTGGAAAAAACTTTTTTAGACCTAATGTTTTAGTCTGTATTGCCAGTGAATTGACTCAAGTACAAAAAAGAGCAATAACTCAAGCTGTAAAACTTGCAGGGGCTAATAATGTTGTACTTTTAGAAGAAACAATAACTGCCGCAATAGGTTGTGGTGTAAATATAAACGATCCATCAGGTACTATGGTTGTTGATATCGGAGCAGGAAAAACAGATATTTCTATTATTTCTAATGGTGAAATAATCATTGCAAAAAGTTTAAATGTAGGTGGAAATACAATTGACCAAGCAATCGCAGACTTCATTCGTACAAGATATAATATGTTAATAGGAGAAAATACTGCAGAAATTATCAAATTATCAGCTGCAAGAGCCTATCCTACTAATGACGGTTCAATGTATGAAATTAAAGGAAGAAATGTTATGAATGGTCTTCCAATGCATATTTTTGTAAATGATTCAGATATTGCACATGCGATTGGAATGACATTAAATAAAATTTTAAATGCTATAACAGAAACTTTGGAAAAAACTCCTCCTGAATTAATTGCAGATATTTCTGAAAAAGGTTTAATTCTTACTGGAGGTACATCTCAAATTCCTGGTCTTGTTGAATTGATAACAGATAGAACTCGTTTAGAAGTTTTAAACCCAGAAAATCCTGAATTAATGGTAATAAAAGGTGCAGGAAGATTTTTGAAGAATGTTGATTTTTCAAATGATGAAATAGAATATTTAGACGAATTAAAACGACATGTTTTAGAACAAAAAGAACAATTAAGAAAGAGATAATATGCAAAGATATAATGATTTAAGTTCTTATCTAAAGAAAAAATTCGGCTCAAGACTTTTAAAACTCTCCATCGATGGAGGGTTTTCTTGTCCAAATAGAAAAAATGGAAAAAAAGGCTGCAAATTTTGCTCAGAAACTGGAAGTGGAGAATTTACCACAAAAAGAAAATCAATAACAGAACAATTAAATGCTCAAATTAATTTTTTAAAAGAAAAAGATAAAAGCAATGGTTATATTGCCTACTTTCAAAGCTATACAAATACTTTTTTACCTGTAAAAGAACTAAGGAAAATGTACTATGAGGCAATAAATTTTCCAAATGTCAAAGTGCTATCCATAGCTACAAGAGCAGACTGTTTCAATGAAGATATTTATAATTTACTTGCAGAACTGAATGAAAAAATTGAAGTCTGGATTGAGCTTGGATTACAAAGCTCAAATGAAAAAACAAGAAATAATATGAATATTGGATACAGTACAAAAACATTTGAAAATTGTGTGAAAAAGCTTAAGGAATTAAATATAAAAACTATCTTTCATATAATTTTCGGACTTCCAAATGAAACAGCAAAAGATTATAAAAATACAATTGATTATGTGAATAGCAAAAAGCCTTGGGGAATTAAAATTCACAGTCTTTATATTCAGAACGATTGTGAACTATATGAGGAATCCTTAAAAAATAATTTCAAAGTAATAACTTGGGATGAATATATAGATGCTTTGATTATGGCAATAGAAAATTTAGACAAAGACATAATTATTCACAGGCTCACAGGAGATGGTGACAAAGAAAAACTTGTTGCTCCCCTTTGGTCAAAAGATAAAATTAAAACAATTGGAGAAATTAGTAAAATTCTAAAACAAAGAAATTCATATCAAGGAATAAACTACAAAAAGGACAAAGGAGCTTTATAAAAAGCTCCTTTAACATTTCTCTACTAAATTCAATCTAATACCGACTTATCAAAGAAATACTCGCTTCCATCATCAGTCCTTTTTAAAAGTTTGAAGTCAACCATATATCTTCTCAAATAGCAAAAATCTGCATAGTATTTCTTTAAAATTTCATTAATTTCTTTTTCTTTATATTTTCTCTCATCAAAACAAATAGAAGCTAAATAAACAAAAAGTTCATATTTATCTTTTTGTTTTTTTTTTGCATATTTAGAATCTTACCGTCTTTTATCCATTTATCTTTATTAAATTCCATAAATTTTCTCCAAAACAATTTATTAATTACTATAAATCTTACATTTTAGAAATATTGGAAACTAACTATTCCAAATATAAAAACAAAAACAGGAAAATTTACAATTTATCATTCCTGTAACAACTTGTCAAGGACTTTTTAATCAAAATCATCTTTTTTTCGTTCGATTTTCTCCGAAACTCCATCAACATTATTCTTGTCAGCTTATCTTGCATTGTTTCAGTCGCATTTTCATTGAAGTGGACAACAACCTCATAGGTGGTCTTTCCAATCTTTCTCTTTGTACTAATGCCTTTTCTATCTCTATTTTTCAGTTCCTCCATAAATTCTCCTTTCCGTTTTTTTAATTTTTGACAACAAAAAAGGAAATATCGGCTATTTGCTTTTACTTCCTCTTCAATGGTTTTATTTAATTGTTTCGCTTCTACAATCCGAGATTTAAATATATGAGTATAAAAATCTTATATTTTAATAATTACTATAATTAAACCAGTGGATTAAATGTCTAATATTTCTAAAATCTCTCCATTTTTATATTTTAACTCTATTTTTTCAATCAGTTCTTTTCCTAAATGTTTACTAAAGGTGCTTAGTTCTGAAGAAATCTCAAAAATAATATCATGTTCAACATTATCTGGAATAAAATCTGAATTATAACTATCTTTATTTGACCAATAATTCCAATTTACATCCGTTCTTTCATAATAAACATAATTTTGTTTTCTTGTAACATATACTCTTTTATTAGTTAATTTTCTTCCGTCTTCAGATTTGAAAAAATCAGAATATAATTTCATGCCTTCAAATTGCTTATATTCTCTGATTTTATTATTTGAAACGTTTAATTTTATTTCTTTATATTCCATAAATTACCTCCATATATTCAAAAATTGGACAAAAGTGAAAATCAAGGAACCCAAGGAAAACAAATTCCAATTTGTCAATTTCTTGTCCATCTCATTATATCACTTTTCCTACATTTTGTCTTTTACTCAAGCTAAATATTCATTTTTCTAATTATTTTTTAATCCACTATAAAATAGTACAAGATTTTTAAGTTTTTTTCTCTTTTGACTTATTTTATCCTTAAATAGTTCATCGTCTTGAGTCATTTCCTTCTGATTTACTAATTTTTGATTAAGACAATTTTCTTATAAAAAAAGATTTAAGACTAGTCCTCAATCCCTTAATTCTCTTTAACAAATTTTATTATAAAAAATCCATTATGTTTTTGTTTTTCAGGTAATAATTTTATAAATTTTTCTGATTTGCCTAAAAATTCAACTTCTTTTATTTTTAAATTTTTATGTTTTTCTAAAAAATATTTGACATTTTCTTCATTTTCACATTTCAAAACAGAGCAAGTGCTGTAAACTATCTCCCCTTTTTCTTTGAGATATTCTACTGCATTGTCAAAAATTTTTCTCTGCAATTTGATTATTTCATCAATAGTTTCTTTGCTTCTGAATAATTTTATTTCGGGCTTTCTGTCCATAACCCCAATTCCTGAACAAATCACATCACAAAGTATATAGTCGAATTGTTCTTTGTATTCCTCTTTGTAAATTGAAGCGTCAAAATTTAATAATTTTACATTTTTTACATTAAGTCTTTTACAATTTTCTTCTATCTTTTTTAATTTACTCCTTACAATATCATTTGCAAAAATTCCCCCTGTATTTTTCATCTGAAAAGCTAGATGACAAGTTTTTCCACCCGGTGCAGAACAGATATCTAAAACTTTTGAATTTTCTTTTGGAGCTAAAATTTCTCCCGTTAAGATACTTCCAACATCTTGAACCGTAAAATCTCCACTTTTAAAACTTTCAGTTTCCAATATATTAGTCGGATTTTCTACAAAATAAGTAAGTTTTGAAATTTCAGATTTTTTAAGCTTGTATCCGTCTTTTTCCAAGTCCTTAACAACTTTTTCTTCCGTTTTCTCAAAAGATGAAATTCTTATTGCAAAATGAGGTTTGGACATAGAATTTTCAAGAATTTTTATAGTCTCTTCCCTTCCATAATCTGCAAGTAATATTTTTACAATATCCGTATTTGCAGAGTATTTTATGGAAATAGCTTCCTCTTCACTCTCAACTTGAATCTTCATAAAATCTTCTTTATTTCTTAAAAAATTTCTTAAAGATCCATTAACAAAAGAAGAAAATTTTTTAAGTTTAAAAACTTTTGTAAGATTAACTGCCTCATTTATTATTGCAAATTCAGGAATTTTATCCATAAAAATAATCTGATAGATAGAAATTCTTAGAATGTTTAATATATATGGGTTGAACTTTTTTATTCTTAATTTACAGAGCTTTTTGATTATATAATCAAGATAAATTCTGTTTTCCAAAGTGCCATATACAACTTCTCTTAAAAATTTACTATCTAAATCAGAAATATTTTTTGTGTTTTTATTTAATAAATTTGTTGAATTTGAATTTTCATCTTTTATTTCACAAAGAATTTCAACCGCAAGTTTTCTCATTATCTTAAAATTTCTCCAACTTTTATAGAATTGCCACGAAGATAGTCTTTAACTAAAACTCTCTTTTTACCTGAAAATTGTATTTCTAAAAGTTTTATACTTCCATCCATAGTTTTAACAAAAATTGCATCATCCGAAACTTTAAAGATTGTTCCGACATTTTCATTTGGATTTTCATTTGAAATTTCAGCTCTATGAACTTTTATATTTTCTCCCATATATTCACAAAATGTGCTAGGCCAATTATAAAAACCTCTAATTTTGTTGAAAATATTTCTTGAAGTATCGTTAAAATCAAGTTTCCCCATTTCCTTTTTAATCATAGGAGCATAGGAAAATTTATCCCCCTGTTTAACTCTGTTTTTATAGTTATTCTCAAAGTCATTAATAGTTTTAACAATCAAATTTGAACCCATTTTCGATAATCTTTCATAAAGTGTTTCAGCATTATCTAAATCAGAAATTTCAGTTTCTTCAATGTCCAAAACATCTCCCGTATCAAGTCCAACATCTATTGACATAATACTAACACCTGTCTTTTCTAGACCGTTTACAATAGCCCAATTTATCGGTGCAGAACCTCTAAGTTCTGGTAAAATTGAAGCGTGAATATTTAAAATTTTTCCTTGCATAAAGTCGATTAATCTTTTATCAATTATCTGTCCAAATGCCACCACGACAATAAAATCAGGATTTATTTTTTTTACAATTTCAAAAAATTCATCACTTTTTACACTATCGGGAGTTATGACTTCAAGACCGAGTTCTAATGCTCTTTGCTTTACCGGAGTCGGTAATAATTTTTTTCTATTTCTGAGTTTGTCTTTTTGGGAAACAACTAAGGAAACTTCAAAATTTTCATTTAAAGTTTCTAAAGGCGGAACTGCAAAATCAGGAGTTCCCATAAAAATTATTTTTTTCATTATTCTTCCTCACCATAATACAATTTTTCATACATTTCAGCTTCTTCTCCATCTAAAGCTAAATCTGTAAATAAAATTCCATTTAAGTGATCTATTTCATGACATACACAAACAGCTAAAAGTCCTGTTGCATCAATAATTTGTTCGTTTCCATCAATATCTGTATATTTGAATTTTACTTTTTCAGGTCTTTTTACAAAACCTCTCACATCCGGAATTGAAAGACAGCCTTCAGGTCCAACTTGTTCTCCGGAACTTTCTAAAATTTCAGGATTTATCATTTTAAGTAATCCGTTTTCATCTCCGACATCTATCGTTACAAGTCTTTTTAAAATTCCAATTTGAGGACATGCAAGTCCAACTCCATCTGAATCATACATAGTTTCTACCATATCCTCTAGTAGATTTTTTATTTTATCATCTATAACTTCGACTTTCCTTGCCTTTTTTCTAAGAACAGGATCGCCGTCAATTCTAACATTTCTTAATGCCATTTTTCCTCCTTAATCTATTGTCAAAATTAATTTTCCATTTTTTTCGGTATTAAATGAATACTTTTTATTAAAAATTAATTCTGTCAAAAATTGTCTAAAGACATCATAGTCTTCTAAAACTTTTATAGTTAAATTATATCTATACACCATATTTACCCATTTTATCGCATCAGGATTAGGTCCCAGAATAATTATATTTTTTAAATTTATTTCTTTTTTAAATTTATCAAAAATTAAATCTCTTATCTGCTTTAATTCTTCCATACAATTTTCAACACTTTTACTTCTAAATTGAAAATTCACGATATGAGCCTTCGGCGGATATAGAAAACTTCTTCTAAAATTAATTTCCTCTTTAAAAAACTCTTCATAATTATGATCCGAAGAATTAACAATGCTGTAATGACTCGGTTTATATGTTTGAATTATTACTTTTCCCTCTCTATCTCCACGACCTGAACGACCTGCAACCTGTGTCAAAAGTTGAAAAGTTTTTTCAGCAGATTTAAAAGATGGAATATTCAAACTTATATCTGCAAGTACAACTCCTACCAAAGTTACATTCGGAAAGTCGAGTCCTTTTGAAATCATCTGAGTACCGATTAAAATATCAATTTCTTTATTTTTCATCTTTCGATAAACTTCTTCATAGACTCCTTTTTCTTTTGAAGTATCTGCATCAATTCTACAAACTTTAGCATTTTTAAAAGCATTTTTGATATATTCCTCTAAAGCTTCCGTTCCAAAACCGAATTCTTTTATGGACTGTTTAAAACAATTTGGACATATTTTAGGTTTTGGTTTAGTTCTTCCGCACATATGGCAAATACAAATATCTTTCCTATTATCTTTATGATAAGTCATAGAAATATCACAATAATCGCATTTTTGAACATAACCGCAACTTCGACAAAAAACAAAAGAACTTCTTCCACGTTTATTTAAAAATAAAATTACCTGTTCTTTTCTGTCCAAAGTTTTTTGAATTTCTTCATACAAACTATTACTTAAAATACTCTTATTTCCAAGCAACAATTCTTCACGCATATCAACAATTTCAACTTCAGGTAAAGAATTTTTTGTAGCTCTGTTTTTTAATTCCAAAAGTTTAATGTCATCACTATTTGTCCTTGCATAAATATTTACAGACGGAGTTGCGGAGCCTAAGACAAGTTTTGCTCCTGACAATCCGACTAAATATTCTGCCACTTCATGAGTATAATATTTTGGATTTTGATCGCTTATATAGCTTGATTCATGCTCTTCATCAATTATTACAAGTCCTAAATTCTTGATTGGGGAAAAAATCGCAGATCTTGCTCCTACAACAATCTTTATATCCTTATCTTGAATTTGTTTCCATTGATTTAATTTTTCAATCATAGTAAGTTTGGAGTGAATAATTGCAATATCATTTCCAAAACGTCCTGAAAATCTCTCTATAGTCTGTGGTGTAAGACTTATTTCAGGGACTAAAATTATACTGCTTTTTCCCTGTTCCAACATCTTTTCAACAAGTTGAAGATAAATTTCAGTCTTCCCACTTCCTGTTATTCCATGAATTAAAAATTTATTATTTTTGGAACTTAAAATATTGTCTAAAACTTCTTTTTGTTCTTTATTTAACTTTAATTTTTTATAGCTACTTGTTTCTTCAATAGAATTTTTATAAATTTTATTTTCAGTTAAAAAAAGTGCATCCATTGAAATTAAAGAATCTATTACAGTTTTTGTAAAGTTATTTTCTCTTAAATTTTTAACTCCAACAAAATCTTTTCCCTTTAAAAAATTTAAAAGTTCTAATTGTTTTACTGCATTTTTACGAATTTTTGAAAAATCAAAATCTTCATTTAGTTTGACAAATTTTTCTAAAAATTTATTTTCCGAGTTGTTATATTTATACTTTTTTACTAAAATTTCGTTTTCAATTAGATAATTTACTCTATTATCATAATTATAAAATTCTCTAATTTCCAAAATATTTTTTCTCTTTGAAAAAAATTCAGCCTCAACAGCAGAAAGCACATTGGATTTTTCTTTATTTAAAACAAAAAATTCTTCAATTTTACTCCAATCTCCGGGAGGCAAAACACAATTTAGACAATAAGAAAGATTTGTAATGTATTTTTCACTCATAAACTTTGCAAGTTTAATCTGTGTTTTACTTACAATTTCCCTTTCATCTATAACCATATTAATTTCTTTGAACTTTATATCTGTTTCAACATCTTTTTCATCTAAAATATTTATAACAAGTCCAACCGTGCCCTTATTTCCTTTACCAAAAGGGACAATTACTCTCTTACCTACTGAAATTTCTTCTTCAATATTTTTAGGGATTTTATAAGTAAAAATATTTTCAGCTCTTGATAGCAAAAAAGACTTAACAACAACTTCTGCTAACATATTTTCTCCAAAATAGCATCTAAAATTTTATCTGCAATTTCTCTCTTAGTTAAAACTTCCGTTTCAATTTCACTATCTTTAGTAATGATAGTAACCTTATTAAAATCAGAACCAAATCCTCTATCTTTTAATGAAACGTCATTTGCAACTATCATATCCAAATTTTTATTATTCAACTTTGAAATTGCATAATCTTTAACTGAATTTGTTTCAGCTGCGAAGCCTACAACAAATTGTGATTTTTTATACTCTGAAATACTTTTTAAAATATCAATATTATTTTCAAGCTCAATATTTTCAAAATTTTCAGTCTTTTTGATTTTAAAATCTTTTTTATTTTTTACCTTAAAATCAACTGGTGCAGCAGGCATAATTAAAATATCAGCTTCATCAAAATTTTCTTTTATTGAGTTATACATATCTTCATTAGTTTTTACATCAAAGTATTCAATTCCAAATTTTCTGTAATCACTATTAACTTTTCCGCACACTACTTTTACATCAGCTCCACGTCTTTTAGCACATAGTGCCAATTCATTTCCCATTTTTCCACTACTGTAATTTGAAATATATCTAACAGGATCAATATCTTCAACTGTAGCACCATTTCCTATTAACACCTTTTTTCCAAGCAAATCTTTTTTCACAAAATAGCTCTCAATTTCTTCAAAAATTCTTTCTGTTGTAGGAAATTTTCCTTTTCCATAATCACCACAAGCAAGACGACCATAATCCGGACTTAAAACAATATGTCTTTCCTTTAAAGTTTCAATATTTTTTTGAGTTACAGGATTTTCATACATATTAACATTCATAGATGGCACTAAAATCATCTTTTTAGTATATGCAAGTACGATATTTGTAATCAAATTATCTGCAATTCCGTGAACAATTTTAGCCATAGTATTTGCAGTAAGTGGAGCAATAACAAAACAATCTGCATTTTTTGCAAGTTTTATATGCTTAACCTCACTATCCATATCTCTTTCAAAAACATCACTATGAACCTTATTTTGACTCATTGTTTCAAAAATCAAAGGATTTATAAGTTTAGTTGCGTTTTCAGTCATAACAACATTAACTTCATATCCTGCCTTAACTAACATACTTACTAAGTCTAAAGACTTGTAAATTGCAATTCCAGAAGTTACTCCAACTAAAATATTTTTTTTCATCTTAATCTTCCTTTTCTTTTTTAGTTACCTTTTGAGCTACTATTTCTTGAAGTGCTTGAGTAATTGGTTTTTGTGCATCTGTTTCCATTAAATTTTTAGATCCGTTTACAATTCTTCTAGCTCTTTTACTTGTCATTACAACTAGAGCATATCTACTCTTATCAATTTTTTCTAATTCTTTAAATGATGGATTTATCATCTTTCATTCCTCCTATTTAATCTTTAATCTTTCGGCTTCAATAATCGCCTTCATTTTATCTACACTTTCATCTATAAAATCATTCACTATTGAATAATTATATTCATTTAAAAATTCAACTTCTTTTTTTGCATTATTCATTCTTAAATTTATAGTTTCTTCATCTTCCGTTCCACGTTCTACAAGTCTTCTCTTTAATTCTTCAAAATCTGGTGGCAAAACAAAAACTAAAACTGCATCAGGATAATTTTTCTTAACTTGTAGTGCTCCTTGAACGTCAATCTCTAAAATTACGACATCTCCATTATCAATAGAATTTAAAACAAAATCCTTAGGTGTTCCATAATAATTTCCATGAACTCTTGCATACTCTAAAAGTTTTTCATCTGCTATCATCTTTTCAAACTCATCATTTGAAACGAAAAAATAATTTTTCCCATGTTCTTCATTAGGTCTTTTATTTCTACTCGTTGCAGAAATTGAATACTTAATATCTTTATTATCTCTTAATAAAATATCGCAAATAGTACCTTTACCAACTCCTGACGGACCTGAAACAACCATCAAAAATCCCTTTTTCATACTACCTCCAAAACTACTCAACATTTTGAATTTGTTCTCTAAGTTTCTCTATAATAACCTTCATTTCAATAACATAAGTTGAAATCGCATAATTATTTGATTTACTTGCTATTGTATTGATTTCTCTATTCATCTCTTGTAATAAGAATTCAATTTTCTTACCAACTTGACTTTCTAGATTTAAAAACTTCTTAAAATTTTGAATATGTGAATGAAGTCTTGTAATTTCTTCGCTTATATCAAGTTTATCAGTATAAAAAATCACTTCAAGATTTAATCTGTTTATTTCACTTTCAGATAATTCATCAGAAAATTCATTTAGTTTTAATTTTAATCTCTCAATTTGATTATTTAAAACATCCTCTTTTCTATCTATGATATTTCCTAAATTATTTTCAAAAGCTAAAAGATTGTCCAACAAATCCTTATTCAGATTTTCTCCCTCAACAATTCTCATTGAAACAAGTTCATCGACTGCCTTTTCAATAGACTCTAAAACATTCTTCTTCAAATAATCTTCGTCTATTTCAGAAGTTTTAACATCAACTACATTTTCATTTCTAACAATATGCCCAATGCTTACAGAACTTTCTATCCCCAGATTTTTTGAAATATTTTTATAAGCCTCAAAATAAGCAGAAGCTAAATCATAATTAACATCCAAAGCGGAGTTATTTTCAGAAAACTTTTGTTTCCCTCTTATAAAAATATCAACCCGTCCTCTTGACAATTTTTTCCTCACAACTTTTTTTATATCTTCTTCACAAAAATTTAAAAAATATGGTAATTTAACTTGAATATCTAAAAATTTATGATTTACAGCTTTCATCTCAAAAGATAAATCATAATTTTCATCAACGAACTCACTTCTACCATAACCGGTCATTGATTTTAACATCTTTTTCTCCTTAAAAATTTAAATTATTTTTATATTAATAAATTATAAATCGGATAAAAATATTTTTCAATACTTTATTACGAAAATTTAATAATTTTTCTTTTAGACTGTTTTTTTAAAAAATACTTTACAAAAAAACTTTATAATCTTATAATAAAGTTGTAAATTGCTAATATTCATATAAAAAGGAGGATACTATGAAATTAATAAAAGAAAAAATTTACTCAATATTTAGTTTTTTAATATTTTTATTATACCTTTTGATTTTAGAACTATCAGCTGGATCTTATCCTTCTGATGAACCATATATGCATAGTTTAACAATATTTAAAAATATTCCATTAAGTATTTCTCTAATTTTTATATTTATATTTGTTTTATTATTGGTAACAAAAAAGACAAAATATCTTTTAACTATAAATGTTGGTATAATTTTATTTTTCATATTTAGAATTTATAACTTTTATAGATTTTATAAAAGATTATTTGACTATGGAATAACTATGATTTTATTTTTCTTTGCGATTGTTTCAATAATTACCATTTTTATATCAATTTCAAGAATTTTAAAAAAGTCTAATTGATTTTTCTTTTTTGAATTTGACATGATATAAAAATATGGGTATACTATACCTAGTAATATGGGGATGAACTGGCTTCGACGGGGAAGTTGCAGTATCATAAGCGAATTGTTGTATCCAATCAACATAAAAAGTGGTAAATTAAATATAAACGCAGAAAATAATAATTTTGCATTAGCTGCCTAGTCAGCTATTTGGAGTCTATTCTTTTCCCACAAAAGTCTAAACTCTATCATTAAATTCGTGGGCAACCTTTACAAAAGTTCTTAGATTTGTAATTGTATTTATAAGATACCTTTAACTGATTTTGTTAATTTATAGGTTATTGGGAAAATTAAAATTGACTGTATTCGGAGAAAGTGATATGAATGCTTTTTCGGACGTGGGTTCGACACCCACCATCTCCACCAAAAAACTCTTGTAAATAAGTTTTAAACAGCCTATTTGCAAGAGTTTTTTATTTGCGTTTTATAAAATGTTACTTAAAATTATATATAATAGCAACGTTTCAGCACCATAGGAAAAAGTCGATATTATACTATTATTAAATCAAAAGTCCTTAGGTTTTAGCCAAGTAAATTCAGTCAAAATATTATCAAAACAATCATAGTAATCTGATTTGTTTCTTTGACTTCCTACTGCCTTTTCTAATCTTATAATATAATCATTAGCAATAGGAGAATTACCAGATTTTATTTTAAACTTATTTCGAGAATAATATTTATACTCTAATCTTAAAAGCTGATTTAATTGTGAAAGAAAATTTCTTAATTGTCCTTTTGATTGATTTTTACATAATAATATTCCCTCTTCTGCTTTTTCAATATAAAAATTCCAATTTCTTTTTATTAAATCTTCTGATACTATTTCTTTATCAAATTTTAGAATTTCCACTAGTTTACCCTCCATAAATAAAATATACTTTCATACAATTATATTATAACACAAAAATAATAGCAGAATATATACTATTTTTTCAAAATTCATCTAATTATCTTCTATTTGACTTTGTAAATTATAAAAGTTTATATAAACTTACTTAATTATATTTTATTGCTTTTTATAACTTTTTATTTTATAATTATAGAAAAGACACAATTTTATTAATAATTTAACTCTTATTATCATGGAAATCTTGGATACTATCTAAAAAAATAATTTACAAAGTTTGTAATACCTAAATTTTAGTACTAAAATGATAAATAATTATACAAATAGTAAAAACCATATATAGATAAAGTTTATCAAATATATTTTTCACTATAATATAGAAAATGATTTATGGAACTGAATCTTATATATATATATATAACAAGTAAGTAATATAAATCTAACTGAAATTAAAATAATTACAGCTAGTATTCAAGAAAATATTATATTATGTCTTATATTTTTAAAAATTTTTATTAGCGGTCGATTACGCGGTCGATTATACATTAGCTATAATCCTTTGTTTTCACAATTTTTTTTGTTGGCGGTCGATTACGCGGTCGATTAAAAGGAGTAATTATGTTAACAGAAAAAGAAATTTTAGAATTTTTAGAAATTGGCGAAAACCAGTATATTGAATTCAAAAAAGCAGAGCATAAATTTCCCATTAATGCATTAGAAACTATAAGTGCCTTTGCAAATACAAATAAAGGTTATATTTTATTAGGCATAGAAGAAAACAAAAAAAATACTGTAGTAGGGGTTTCTAGCCCTAAAAAAATAATTAAAGAATTATTTAACCACATGAATAATTCCAATGAAATAAGCAGGAATGTAATTAACGAAAATAATGTATATGAATTAAAAATAGATAGCAAAGATATAGTTGTCATTGAAGTACCATGTGTAAAATATACCAATAAACCTATATATCTAAAAAATAATCCTTTCAAATCTTATATACGTCAAGGTGATGGTGATTTTCTAGCTAATAAAGAAACTGTCGAAGCTATGTTAAGAGATTCAGATACAGAAAGTTATGATAGTAAAATAATTGAAAACTATACAATAGATGACTTAGATGAAGTTACAATACAAAATTACAGAAACTTATTTAAAAGAATTAAGCCAGATCACCCATTCAATAGTTTTAGCAATATTAAATTTTTAGAAAAAATAAATGTATTAAAAAAAGACAGAAAATTCGAAAAATATTTTTTAACAGTTGCTGGTTTATTAGTTTTTGGAAAACACGAATCTATTAAAGAATACATTCCTCACTATAACATAGAATATATAAGAAAAAGTAGTTTTTCAGAAAAAGCCTCTTTTTCAGACAGGATAATTTATGATGGCACTTGGGGAGAAGACAATCTATATAATTTTTTCTTCGTAGTATTTGAAAAGTTAAAGAATACCATCAATAGTTCTTCAAAGATAACAGAAGACAATCTAATAAGAGAAGATAATTCAAAATTAATAATTGCAATTAGAGAGGCATTAATTAATACAATTATACATTGTGATTTTTTTAGTAAAGAAGGAATTAAAGTTATAAGATACTCAGACAAAATTTTATTTATTAATGGTGGAAGTTTAAGAATCGATTTGCAAGACTTTTTCAGTGGAGGACATTCAGACCCAAGAAACTACTATATTCAAGAAATATTTAGACTAATAAATGTCTGTGAAAAAGCTGGAACTGGAATTCCTAAAATAATGGAAGCTGTCAAAGACTATAATTTAAAAAAACCAGATGTTGTTTCTAAAGTAGATTCTTTTGAATTTATTCTATGGGATACTTCTCTAATTGAGAATTTAAAACTCTCTAATGTTTATGAAAAACAAATTATAAACTATCTAATTAAAAATAAAATTTGTAATAGAAATAATATTGAATTAGAATTAAAAATATCGAAAACAACTGCTAATAAATATTTAAACAATTTAATAAATAAGAATATTATTGTAAGAGATAGATTAGGTAAAAAAATAATATATACACTTAATGATAAAGATAAAAATCTTGAAAAATACAATCTTATTAATAGTGTGTTTTCTTTACTTGAAGAATTAAAAAGAAATTAAAACAAAAATTTCTTAAATATTACTGCACCTAAAATCTTGGACACAAAAAAAATACAACTTTTATCAAATTTTAAGATTTGATTTTATAATGCCAAATTACAAAAAAAGACTGCATAAATAAAAAATAATTTTCATACAATTGTATTATAACATAAAAATAATAGTAAAATATATCTTATAATCACAAAATTTGTTAAAAAAGATTTTTTGCAAAAATTATAATTTCATACAACTATTAGAATACTCAAAAATTTCCCAAAAATAAAAACCATTATAAAACAAGCGTATAAAATGAATTAAATAAGAGTTTTTTTGTTATATTTCTTTAGCTATTCATCAATTATTTACTTATATTGACAATTAATAATTATATATATATATATCAAATGATATTATTTTAATATGAAAATTAAAACTATAAAAATGGAAAATATTTTAATATAAAATATTTTTTCAGTAGAAATTATTGTGAAAACAAGAAATAAACACTTTTTAGCATTATTAACTGCTATTATTTTTATGGGTTGTGATTCTAAGTAAAAAAGAAGCCAGTGAATCAATAGAAATATATACAAATAAAAAATCTAAAATTTACCATATTATAATAAAATTTCAAGCAAAAATTTAGTTATATTTCATAGCGAACAAGAAGCTATTAATGCAGGATATAGAAAAGAAAAAAAATAGAATTATAATAATTTATAAAAAATTTAGGGAGATTTTATTATGAAAAAAATTGTTACTATGCTATTAATAAGTATTATGTTAGTTAGTTGTTCTGGTAAAAATAATGAAGATAATAATACGATTAAAGAATTGCAAGAACAAAAAGACTCTTTAGAAAAGAAAAACAATGAGTTACAAGAAAAAAATGATTCTCTGGAAAAAGAAAATAAAGAGTTAAAAGAAAAAATAAAAAATTCTGAAAAGAATACTCTTAACAATGAATCTATTGCAAAAATTAATAAGTATTTACAAGAGTTTAATGATTCCAATAAACATTTTGTCAAGGCTACATTAGATGAAAAAACTAATACAGTTAATATTGAATTAGTTGAACAAGCTGCTTCTGATGTATCAGGAATGATTGATTCTAAAAATGCTGGCAAAGCTAATGAGAACATTAGAGATTTATGGGAAAGAGAAGTTACAGGAACTGCATTGACAATTTCAAAGAATATTAGTGAAGAAATTACCGTAAAAATTCTACAGCCAACAGATAAAAGTAAAACTATAGTTGAAGTAAAAGCTGGAAAAGTGATTAAGGATATAATGAAGTAATATCAAAATATTAAATATATTTTTTATCAATTTGATTTTTATTTTATATAAGACTATAATAGAGCTAGGTAAATTTTATATTTACAAAAACAAAAAAGGAGAATTTATATGAAAAAAAATTGTAGCAATGCTATTAATGAGCATTATGTTAGTTAGTTGTTCTGGAAAGAATGACACAGCAAAACAGGTAGAAAATGGAGCTAAAGAAAGAATTTCAGAGTTAGAAAAAGAAAACAAAGAACTACAAGAAAGAGTTAAAAAGGCAGAAGCAGAACTAGTTGAAATGCAATCAAAAAGAAGTGTTGAAAAATATCTTGATGATTTCAATAAAACTATAAAAGATTTTGGTAAAGCTATATATGAAAGTGATAAGAAAACAATTAGAATTAAGCTTGATAATCCGGCAGCAACAGATATTAATGGTGCACTTGAAAATCTAAAAGATGGAAAAGTTACTGATAAAGATCGTGAAAACTGGAAAAAATACGTTCTTGACCCTGCAGTTGAAATTTCAAAAAAAGTTGGAGGAGAAATAACTGTAATAGTAAAAGCACCAATCAAAGATAATGTTATTCTTGAAGTAAAAGGTGGACAAGTAACTAAGAACGAAATGAAATAATATTTGATATTGATTTTTAAATAAAATATACTTATAAAAGGAGCTTAATGCTCCTTTTTGTGTGTTTAAATTTGAATTTTACTACAAATTGATGAAATAAATTTTATAACTTAATCTATATAAACTCAATTTTGTTGAAATTATTATTAATTTTTGGAAAAAATTTTTATAGGTTTTAAATCAATATAATATATTTATTTTGTCATAAAATAAGTTCAAAATTATGTTTTAATTTCTTACAATAAATCGATACATCCATAAGTAAAATTAATTGACCTTTTAGCAATTTTTTGTTAAAATTGTATTTGATATCATTTAAAAAAGGAGGATAATATGATTTATACAGGATTACTTTTTGGTTTTCTTTTTGGCTTTTTATTAAAGAGATCAAGATTTTGTCCAACAGGAACTATTCGTGATATCTATCTTGAAAAGAGATATTATAACCTAGTTTTACTCTTAGCTATTATTTTTACAAATGCTTTGATTTATCATATACTACGTTATTTTAATCTTGTTCCTATGACATATTTTGTTGATTTTCCAGTAATTGGAATCGCACTTGGTAGCTTTATATTCGGCTTTGGTGCAATTATGTGCAATGGTTGTTTAACAAGTACTCTTATAAAAAGCGGTGATGGAAGAATTATAGGATTAATTTCTCTTGTAACTTTCACAATAACATCATATATTGCTGTAAAAGGACCTTTAAAGCCACTTTCCACTTCTCTTGAAAATGGAACTTTGACTTTGCCGGATGAATTTTTAGATAAATTACCTTTTTCACCAATTATATTATGTGCAATTATAGTTTTAGTATTATACTTCCTAATGTTCAGACATTATAAATCACATAAATTAAAATTTAAGTTACCTAGTAGATATACAGGTCTTCGCCATGTATTTTGTGAAAAAATGTGGTCAAAAGAACTTACTGTTATCTTAATAGGACTTTTAATGGGATTAGCTTTCTATTTTAGTAGCCTTACAGGACGTGTTGGTAGTTTTGGGATTTCAACTCCAATTTTAACTTGGGCAGATAAAATTTGTCCAATTGAAACTGCAGGCATAGGATGAGGTGTCGATGGCCAAGGTCTTGGCTGGGGAAGTATGTTTGTTTTAGGAATTATACTCGGCTCTTTCTTTACATCTTTTATTAGTAAAGAATTTTCAATCATTATGCCTAATAAAAAAACAATAATATATACAATCATAGGTAGTGCATTAATGGCACTTGGAGCTATTTGGGGACAAGGTTGTATCATTTCAAACGGCTTTGTTTTCACTGCTCAATTATCTATGAAAGGCTGGTTTGCATTTGTATTTTTAATGATAGGAATTTGGATAAGTGCAAGAATATTTTTAGTTACAAAACAAAGGAGTTAAGATGGACGTAATAAAAGTAAATACACATGGACTTGATTGACCTCTTCCACTTATAGAGCTTAAAAAAGCTTTAGGTGATGCTCAGGTTGGGCAAATTATTGAATTGGAATTTACATGTCCAGAAGCTGTTGGAACTTTACCTTTATATTGTCAAGAACATAATCATGAAATTTTATCTTTTGATAAACTTGACAGAGAAGGTTGGGTAATAGTTTTAAAAAAATAGAAAAACAAAAAATAGAATGGTTTTTTACCATTCTATTTTTTATATTTATCATACAATTTATCTTTAAAGTCTATAAATAGTGTTTTGTAATTATCGTAATACACCATTCCAAGTCCTGTTCCCTTTGCTTTTCGGATATGTTTTTTTTCTGTGTAATCTACATTTGCATATCCTTCATTTTTAAAATAACTATAATATCCTGCTAAAAATCCAGCAATTTTATAGTCATCTTCTGTTAGGTTTGCTCCTCTTAAGATTACATGACTGCCAGGTACATCTTGAGCATGGAAAAATATATCATTTTTATTTGCAAACTTTAATGTTAAGTTTTCATTTTGTAAATTATTTTTTCCAACATAAATCAATGCTCCAGAGTCGGTTTCAAAAACATAAGGTTTTGACTTTTCAAGTTTTTGTTTATTTTTTTTGCTTTTCCTTACATATCCTAAAGAAATAAGTTCTTCTTCAATTTCAGAAAGCTCATTTAATTCTGTAATAATTTCAATAGTTTCCAAAATTTGTTTTATATACTTCATTTCTTCTTCAATTTTTGGCAATTCAGCCTTTATTATTTCATCAGCAGTTTTTAATTTTTTATATTTTTTGTAATATGCTTCAATATTTTCTCTTGGAGATTTCTTTTCATCAAGTGAAATTTCAACCTCCTCCATATTATCATAAATATTCTCTACAGATATTTTTTTCATTCCCTTTTCTATCTTATAGATATTTATAGAAAGTAAATCAGCATTAATCTTTAAATCTTCTTTACTTTGATTATTCAAAAGTTCATCATTCATTGCAATATATTTATTTGTAAGTCTATTTAACTTTGTAGTTAAAATCTTTTTAAATCCTGATGCCTTTTGATTTATCCTATCTCTTAAAGAATTGTTATGGTAAAAATTTTCGACTAATTTTGATAAACTATCGACATTTTCTTTTTTTTCATACAAATTCAAGTCAAAACAATAAAAATCTTTATTGTTATTCATTTCATCTTTAATAAAAATTGGATAATAGTTTTTATCTTTAATATTTTCAACTATTTTAACAAAATTTTCGTCAATCCTTTTAATATCTTCATAATTTAAATTTGCAGAATTTATATCCGAATCAACATTTGAATTATTTAATAACTCATAGGAAATTATTGGAGAAAATCCTAAATAATTTGAATAAAAGAACTTTTTCATTGAAATAGGTTCAGAAATTTTTAAAATTTCAGAAGGCAATTTATAATTTTCATCTAAAATATTCTCTTTTTCGTCTTTTACAAAAAAGTAATCCTTATTTGGAAAAACCTCTCTTATACTACTTTGTCTGGAGTCAATATGCTTAATTGCATCAATAATTTTATTGCTCTCCTTATCAACAAGAATTATATTTGAATGTTTTCCCATAATTTCAATGATTAAAAGTTTTTTACTAAGTTCTTTTAATTCATTTAAATTTTCAATTTCAAAGCAAACAACCCTATCCATTTTATGTTGATATATATTTTTAATAGTACCTCCAACTAAATGTTTCCTCAACAACATACAAAAATTATATGCAGTTATCGGATTTTTTTTGCTTTTTTCACTCAAATGAATTCTTGAAAGATTATTTGCACAAGAAAGTAGTAATTTATAATTCTCCTTGTTGTAAATCTGTAAATTTATCTCATTTTTATCCGGTTGATTTATTTTATTTATTTTTCCATTTAATAAAAGCGTATATATTTCATCAACAACCGCTTTCGTAAAAATTCCATCAAAACTCATTTTTCTTTCCTTTATTTCTAATTAAAAATCCAAATATTCAAGAAATATCTTGATGCTATTACAAGTCCAAAAAATACTGTTACTAAGGCCATAACTATATAATCCGTTCTTGAATATTTTAGAACATTCATTCTAGTTCTTCCTTCTCCCCCTCTATAACATCTAGCTTCCATTGCAACAGCTAATTCATCTGCACGTTTTAGAGCATTTACAAAAAGTGGAACAAGTAAAGGAATCAAACTTTTTGCTCTTGATATAATACTTCCAGTTTCAAAATCTGCACCCCTTGCAGTTTGAGCCTTAGTAATTTTATCCATTTCATCCAAGATTGTTGGGATAAATCTTAGAGCAATTGTCATCATCATAGCTACAGAATGAGCAGGAAACTTGATTTTTTCAAAAGGTTTCATAACATATTCCAAAGCATCGGTAAGCACAATAGGACTTGTTGTTAGCGTTAAAAGACTTGTACCTATAACTAAAAGAGTTATTCTAACACTCATAAATGCACTTAGTTTAATACCTTCTTTAGTTATATTTATAATCCATATTCTAAATAAGACCTCTCCCGGTGTTAAAATTAAATTCAAAATCACCGTAAATAAAACAATATAAAAAATTCCTTTTAATCCCTTTAAAACCATTAAAATCGGTAATTTTGCAATTTTTATAATTGAAAACAAAAAAATTGCAAGTGGTATAAAAACAAGAAAACTTTTTATAAAAAATATGGAAAGTATAAACATAAAAATAAAATATAGTTTAAGTCTAGGATCTAGTCTGTGAACAATACTATCTCCCGGAAAAAATCTACCTATCGATATATTTTTTACCATTAATTTTTCCTCAATTCTCTTTTAATTTCGCTAAAAGCTTCATCAACTGTTAGAATATTTTTACTAAAATGATGTCCTTTTTTTCTTAAAATATCCATAAGTTCCGTAATTTGCGGAACATTAAGTCCAACTTTTTTTAAATCGTCTACATCGCTAAAAGCTTCTTTTGTACTTTTGTCTAAGTGGATATGTCCATTTTTCATTATAATAATTCTATTTACTAGTTTTGCAACATCTTCCATGCTGTGAGAAATCAAAACTATTGTAATATTATTCTTCTCATAAAGCCTTTTAATTTGAAAAAATAGTTCGTCCCTTCCCTTAGGGTCAAGTCCTGCCGTAGGTTCATCTAAAATTAAAATATCAGGTTTCATAGCCAAAATTCCTGCTATCGCAACCCTTCTTTTTTGACCTCCAGAAATTTCAAAAGGAGATTTATCCTTTTTAGCTTCATAATCAAGTCCTACAATCTCCATTGCTTCCTTTACTCTCTCTGTAACTTCTCCTTCACTAAGTCCCATGTTCTTAGGTCCAAAAGCAATATCTTTTTCAATTGTTTCTTCAAAAAGTTGATATTCAGGATATTGAAAAACTAATCCAATTTTATATCTTAAGCCACTCTTAGCAAGTTCCTTATCTTTAGTGTTCATATCCCCAATAAAAACATCACCACTTGTAGGCTTTAGAATTCCATTAAAATGTTGAATTAATGTTGATTTTCCACTTCCTGTATGTCCTATAATACCAACAAATTCTCCCTTTTTTATAGTTAAATCTATATTATCTAAAGCAAGTTTTTCAAAAGGAGTTTTTTCTCCATAGACAAAACTTACATTTTTAAAATTTATATCCATTATTTTAATTTTCTCTCCAAAAATTCTATCATTTCATCATTTGTTAAAATATCAGAAGGAATTTCTACCCCGTCATTCTTTAAAATATATGCAAGTTCTGTAACCTGCGGAACAGAAAGTCCCAATTCTCGTAAAGTTTCGACATTTGAAAAAACTTTTTTAGGACTGTCATCAAACTCAATCTTTCCTTCATTTAAAACGATAACTCTATCAGCAAGAACAGCCTCTTCCATATAATGAGTTATGTATAAAATAGTCTTATTTTCTTCTTTGTTTAATTTTAAAATAGTATCAATAATATCTTTTCTTCCAATAGGATCAAGCATTGCTGTAGATTCATCGAAAATTATTACATCCGGTTTCATAGCTAAAATTCCTGCTATAGCAACTCTCTGTTTTTGTCCACCAGAAAGCATATGTGGAGAATGCTTCTTATACTCCTGCATCTCAACAATTTCTAAAGCTTCATCAACTCTTTCTCTTATTTCAGCTGAAGGCACTCCTAAATTTTCAGGTCCAAAAGCTACATCTTCCTCTACAACTGTTGCAACAAGTTGATTATCAGGATTTTGAAAAACCATGGCACATTTTTGTCTAATATCCCAAATTTTATTCTCATCTTTTGTATTAATCCCAAAAATTTCAATTTCTCCATCTGTTGGAGTAATCTGAGCATTTAAAAGTTTTGCTAAAGTAGATTTTCCGCTTCCGTTATGTCCCAAAATAGAAATTAATTCCCCCTTATTCACAGAAAAACTAACTCCATCCAAAGCAATACTTTTCTTATCATCCTCACCAGTATATTCATATCTTAAATCTTTTATATCAATTATTTTTTCATTCAAAATTTATCACCTACTAACAATTTATGATAACATAAACAATACATTTTTTCAATAATAACAAGTATTGAATACCCAAAAATCAGCAAAAAAGACAACTTTTATAAAGTTGCCTTTAAAATATTCTATACTATTTCTAAATCATTTCTATCTTTTAACATATATAACTTTAATGGACTTAAACTTGCTAGCCAATATAAAAGTCCTCCAAAAATTGCAGTAAATCCACTACCTGTTGTAATTAAGAACAGATTGCTTTTAATTGCTCCCGTCATTGGATTATATACAAATAACATTGCTAATGCAAAAGTTATTATTACAATTCCAAGACCTACTAAGTTAAAACCATTTGTAAATTTATAGGAATCATGTCCTCTAATAAAAAACGCAGATTTTAAAGATAGCATTCTTTTTCTAACTATTAAATAATCTACAACAATCATCCCTATTATTGGACCTTGAATATATGCCGCTAATGAAATAAATGAACCAAAATACTCTTCGACTCCACCCCAAATAGTCAATCCACTAACATAAATCATAGCTATAATTACTAATTTTTTGTAGCTTAATTTAGGCATACCGCTCTTTATTATCATACAATTAACATAGGAACCAGTTCCCTGTGTTCCAATATTTGCAAAGGCAACTAAAAGCAAACTCAATAATGCAAATCCCGGAGTTGCCAATGTTGATAACATTTTTGTAGGATCACTTTCATATACACCAGTTCTTACAAACATTGCCAATGCCATAACACCTCCTGTCGCTACGAAAAATGGTGCTACAGCTCCATAGGATAAACTTGTTGCCCAATATCCACTTTTTTCAGATTTTGCAAGTCTAGGAAGTACTAGAGCCTGTGTTGACCAAGAAAATGCAAAAGCAATATTTCCTTCTCCAGATAACATAAAGTTTTGTAATTTTGTAGTTCCTTCAGCTAAGATAGGTTTAACTTTTAGAATATCAGAAATTGGAACTGCAAAAAGACAAATTGCAACTATTATAACTCCAACCACAAGCAAAGCCATAACTAAAAATCTGTTTGTCCACTTAATAACCTCAGGTCCTCCAAGTGCAATTAAAGTTCCAAGCACAACACATACTGTTCCAAGTAACGGTTTGAAAATTATAGGATTTAATTCAACTCCAAAACTTAATGCAAGATTAATCATAGATGAAGCAAAGAGATTTGCTGCAACTGCATACCAACCGAAGTTTGCAAAACTTATAACTGTTGATAAAATTGCAACTCCTTTTTCTCCCAAAACACTTCTCAACCATATCCACAAATCTATTCCATAACGCACGGCAAATAACACAGGCAAACATTCTATCATTACAAATATTAGATTGAAACAAAAAATATTTATAATCATCTGTTTAAATCCTAAAAATTGTGCAACATAGGCTCCTTGTGTATAACACCAAGTTGCTATTGCAAAACCACTTGTGGTTAAAAACAAATCTAAGAAAGAATACTTCCTTTCGTAATTCATCATAGGGACAACACCTGTTACCGTCTCCTGTTGAATATAATTTAATTTCCCACTCATTATTCAATTACTCCTATCATACATAATATAACTAAAAATATAGAAATTATTACAATTCCACAAATAAGAAGCCAATCTATTTTAGTGATTTTTTTAGGAAATTCATAATCTTCTTTAGACATTATATCCAATCTTTTTTCTGTTTCTTCGTAAATAATTTTTTCAATAGACAGATTATTCATTACTATCTCCTCGTTCATATAATTTCAAAGCATAATCAGCATATTCTTTAGTATGATTATACCAAATATATAAATATTCCCCAATGCTCTTCCCTTGAATTTCTTGATTAATTGCCCATAAAAACCAATAAAACGAACTTACTGCAACATAAGCAATATAATGTCTTAATTCTTCATCCGTAGGATTTCCATCAAAATATTCTTTTATTATATCAACTGCTTCATCAAAAGAGTATGTTGAGCAAGTTATAAAACAACCAATATCTCCTGCAGGATCTGACATTGAAGAATATTCCCAGTCTATCAAATACATTTCATCTCTGTTATCCAATAAAAAATTCAAATCATAACTGTCACAATGGCAAATGCACTCTTTTATATCATCTTTTTCTAAAAATGTTTTTAATCTATAAACTTTATCGTTCATTAAATTCATATCTTCAAAATCATCACGATGTGAATTTTTTATTTTAATTTTAAAATTTTCAATTTCCTCAAAAATATTGAATTTAAAATCTGTTTTTTTGCCACTTGTATGAAGTTTTTTAAGCATAGAGATAGCTCTTTTTACATTCTTTTTATCAGCATAATCGAGAATTTTTACATCTTCGATAAATTTTGAAATTTTCCAACCACTATCCTTATCCATATAAATATAAGTATCATCTAAACCCAATTCTTTTGCAATTTTCATTGAGTCAAACTCACTTTTTCTATTTATGATTAATTCAGTTCCGGGGCCTGGATGTCTATATACATAGGACTTTCCCTTACAACTGAATTTAAAAGAAGTATTTGTCATTCCCATTTTTATAGGTTTAATATCCTTTATTTCTTCTTCATTACATTTTAGAACAGAGCAAATATTTTGGAAAATTTTAGAGTCAGAATTAGTAACATATTTTTCGTCAAAAAATCTTAACTCCTCCAAAGAATCAAATTCTTTTATATCTTCTACATCATATTTTCTAATATACATATTATCCAATTCTTTTATATGACGCATATAAAAAGTTTCCCATAAATTTTCTCTAACTATGGGCTCATGATATTCAGCTTTTAAAAGTTTTACAAATTTATCACTAAATTCTCTATCGAAAAATACATGACCAAGCATTATCCAATCGTCTTTTCCCCCAATTGTTATTCCTGTAATTCTTCCCTTTTTATCACATTCTGCAAAGTATTCATCACTTTCTCCATCTTGGTAAACTGCAGAGTAGTATGCTCTATAAACATATTTTTCAAAAGGATTTTTTGGAAAATAATTATCTGAAGAACAGATATAAGTATTTTTTAGTCTTTCTGTAACCAAAATTAGTGATGAAGTATTGTTAAATCTGTAATAATCTTCATTAACAACAATATCTACACCAAATTTTTCAGCTAGGTAAAACATTTTTTCCTTCATATATCCTACAACTAAAGTTATATCTTCTATTCCTGCCTCTTTTAGTTGTAAAATTTCTCTTTCAATTAGTTTTTCCCCTTTTACATTTAAAAGACCTTTTGGACTCTCATAACAAAGCGGTGCAAATCTTGAACTCATTCCTGCAGCCATAATTATAGCATTATCAACTTTATAAGGTTCTAATTCTTCAAGACCTTTATCAGTAATCTTTAAATTTTCATCTATTAATTTATTATTTTTTAATTCTTTCAAAGTCTCATTAACTTTTCCTAAAGAAAAATTTGTAATATCTGAAATCTCTCTTTGAGTAAATTTTTTATCTTGATTTTTAAAAAATAAATTTAAAATATCAAATTGTTGTATTGACAACATAAGTTCCTCCTTAAATACCTTGTTCAATTATTATATCATATTATATAAAAATGAACAAGAAAAAAGCTCTAAAATATAATATTCTAGAACTTTCGAAGTATTGTTTTTTTGTTATTTTTTTGAATTAAATTTATATTTTCTAACTGTGAATTTGCTTTTTATTCCATCAATTGTAATGAATAAAATTTTGTCCTTTGTAACATACATAATAATAAAATAATATAGTACACAAGATACAATTATTGCAAATACTCTAATAAGAAATTGTACATTCAATGTCAATGAATATTTTAAAATATGATTTATTCCATAAGTTATTGCAAAAAACGGAATGGAGCATAGCACATATTTTACATAAGATTTTAATATCCCCTTTATAGAAATAATATTTCTCTTTGTTATAAAGTAAACTTGAATAATCAATACTACAATTTCTGAAAATAAAGTTGTATAAACAAAATATTCAGCTTGAACAACTTTTAATCTAAATAAAACTATATTTAAAACCAAGTTCATAAATCCACCTATAAAATAGAAGGCAGTTATATTCTTTTCATATCCCCTTACAAATAAAACTTGATTTGCAAGTAGTTGATCTAATGCCCACATAACTATTCTAAGCGAAAACAGTTTTAAAATAAACCCAGCTTCTAAATATTTTTCTCCTGCATATATCAGCATTACTTCATTAGATACACAACTTAATCCAATACCCATAGGAATTACCAAGAATAAAAAGGTCTTTGCAACTTGATTTAATAATTCCGTATAATTTTTTTCATCACTATTCCCATGATAATATGAAAGCCTTGGAATACTTACTACTATTATAGAATAAACTACACTTGTAATAAGTTGAGCTATTGACAACGCAAAGGTATAGTAGGAAACTGAAATTTTTGCATCTAATAATGAAAGCACAGCTCTATCTAATGCAGTATATAACATATATGAATTAGCTAAAAGTAACATTCCAATTAATGGTTTTATGTGAATTAAAATATCTTTTAGTTCAATTTTTACAAATTTTACTTTTTTCTTAATATAATAAAAACTAATTAAATAGTTTATAAGATTTGTAATTGATAAGATAAAAGCATAATTAACTATATCATCTGCTTTTCGTACAAATGCAAAAATAGAAACTAACATAAGTACACGGATAAATAATGTTTTAAAGAGTATAAATCCGTAGTTTTCAAAAGCCTCATTCATCCATTCTATAGTTACAAATTGCGTAAAGATTTGAATACTAAGTGCAATATACAACATATACATATTGGAATTTACATTCACAAGCATATATATTATATACAAAATTCCAATGCTTAAAGAGCTTATTACATTAATTGAAAATAAAACAGTAAAATTTTTACTTATTTCTTTCATATTATTTTTAACTCTACTTATCGAACGAATTCCATAACTGTATATTCCAAATGCAGCAAATGGAATAAACAAATTTAGTATGGAATTTGCAGCATTAAATTCCCCATAAGCCTCCTTGCTCAAAATTCTGGCAAGGTATGGACCTGTAATCAGAGGAAAAAGAATATTAAAAACTCTAACTAAAATACTCGCTAAAGCATTAACTTTTATATTTTTTGCCATATCTAAAATTATTTCTCCCTTATTTTATTCTGTAAGCATCTAATAGATGTGATTTATACTCAATTTCTGCATCAGAAGGCTTTTGCATATAATCTCCATAAAATTGAGTTAAAATCTTATCATAATTTTTAGGAGCTGGTACCATCATATCCTCAAAAGGTAATTCTATTAATTCTTCATAAGTTCCCGTTTCAAAAACTTCCTTCATTCCGGTTTTATCAACTCCTACAGCAGCTTCATAAATCCCATTATCATCAGAATATCTTTCTACAAGTTTTTGAATTTTCTTTGTAAAAAATCTCGGATTTACAAATGCCAACAAATGCCAAAAGACAACTCTGCAAAAATCTTTTATTCTGCTATCTTTATGAATTATATATTTTTTCTTTATGAAACAAATATGTTTCAAAGTTACCATCAAATGTGCTTTTTTAACAAAATTTAAGTCATTAAATTTATCAATCGGAAATACATCAACAAAAACATTGCTGTCTTTTCTATTTCTCTTTACACTATCTTCCAACAGAGTGTGCTTATCTATTACTACAAGAAAATTTTGAAAATACCAATCACTATTGTCCTTAGATAAAATTGTATATCTTTCATTATTTTCTTCTATTACAGCTCTTTGAAATCTCTCATAATCTTCCCTATACATTGCAACATCAATATCATCATCCCAAGGAATAAAGCCCTTGTGTCTTACAGCTCCAAGTAATGTTCCATAGCTTACAAAATATTTTATATTATATTTTTTACAAATATAGTCAATGAACTTTAAAATATCCAATTCATATTTTTTTAGTTCATCAACTGTAAGTCTCTCTTTCATCTTAATCTCCTAATCTATATAATAAGCCTTAATTTCATGAGGATATACTCTCTTTTCAACAGGTGGAAATTCCATATATTCTCCATAGTATTTTTTTAAAATTTCATCATATTTTTTTGGAGCAAAAAATCTACTATTTTCAAACTCTAACTCGATTAATTCATCAAAAGGGTTATAGTCGAAAACATCATCATACTTCCATTTTGAGCAACCTATAAGACCTAAATACTTCCCACTATCTTTAACTTTCGCTTCAACAATTTTCTTGATTTTCTTAGCAAAATATCTAGGTGAAACTGGTTTTAAAACTGTCCAGAAAAATCTCCTAATAAAATCCTTTAATTTACTATCACCATATTGAATATTTTCTTTTTTCGAAAAAGATAGAAGTTTAAAACTTTCTAACTTATATGTCTTTTCAACTATACTTAAATCATCGAAGAAATCCATAGGAAAAATATCAATAAAAATTCCTGAATCATAAGTCTTATAATTTCTTTCATCTTCAATTTTAGTCTTTGAATTTACAACTTTAATAAAGTTATTATAATATTTGTCATTTAGTTCCAAAGATAAAATTTTATAAATTCCATCATCTTTTGAAAATAAATCTATAAACTTTTCATAGTCTTTTCTAAACATACAAATATCTATATCGTCATCCCAAGGAATAAATCCTTTATGTCTTACTGCTCCAATCAACGTTCCATAATTTATAAAATATTTTATATCATTTTTAACACAAAAATCGTGAATATATTGTAAAATTTCAAGTTCTATTAATTTTATTTCATCCATAGAAAGATATTTGATTTCCATTAAGCATTTACTCCTTTTTTCTTCAAGTCTTTTAAAAGTAAAAATCTATATAATTTAACATTTAATTTTAACATTATTACTGCAATTCTTCTACCTTTTCTAAAATTCTTATTTTTAAAAATCTTCCAAAAATTCTTCTTTAAAAATCCTAAAACTTCTCTATATTCTGAAATATTTTTATAATTATTACTTAATAACATTTTATCAAAAACCATAAAATGAGCATATGAAAGCCTGAAAAAAGCAAATTCAGAAAGAGAAGGAACTTCCTTATTTATATAGTCATAAAAATTAGAATAAATTTCTATGCAATTCATATTTTTTACAGTATATGGTTTTGTTGTAATACTATTTTCTCTATGAAAATAATAATAATATGCCTTTGTAGTTACAACATATTTCTTTGCATATTTTACAAGCTCAAACTGATAAAAAGCATCCTCATAAATTTTTCCAACAGGAAAAGAGATTTTACTAGCAATTTCATAAGAGATAAGTTTATTACAAATAGTTCCTGGAATTTTTTCTCCAATGAAATACTCTTTTAAAAATCTATCTTTTTCACAGCTAAAATACAAATCTTCCTTACATTGTGGTGATTGATTATCAGAATAAACATTATATACTCCACAAATAGATACATCTGCATTTTCGGATTTTATATTTTTATAAAGTTCTTCAACCATATTTTCTGAAATATAATCATCAGAATCTATAAATAATACATATTTACCTGTCGCAAATTTCATTCCATGATTTCTAGCGCTTGACAAACCACCATTTTCTTTTGTATAGAGTTTTGCTCTATTTTCATTTTCAACAAATTCTTTACAAATTTTTTCGCTATTATCAGTTGCTCCATCATTTACTATTATAATCTCTATATTTTTATATGTTTGATTGGCAATTGTCTCCAAACATTTTTTTACATATTTTTCTACATTATATACAGGTACAATAATACTTATCTTGTCCATAATTCTCCCTTATATTATAATAATACAAATAGTATACTATAAATCCTTAAAATTTACAATTTTTCACAAAAAACAAAGGAGATATAAATCCCCTTATGATTTTACTTATCTTTTAATTTTGCAAACAAAATTCTTCTTGCTGTATTGTCATCGGGTGTCTTACAAGTTACAAGCATTAGAATTTTTGTGTTTTCATCAATTTTATCAACCTCTGACTTTGGAATATGTTTAGACAATTCTTTTTTCATTGCTTCTACATCTTCATTTCTCTCAGAACTTTGTTCATACAGTGAAGTATCAGGATCTACAAGATCAATTCCAAGTACCTCATATTCTAGTTTTCCTTTTTCTGTATAAAGATAAAATGTCTTATGATTTTCTAAAAATGATTTATCTTCAAATTTTCTCAACTCATAAAATTTTGTCTTATCCCAAATATTATGTCCAAATATATAACTAATTCTATCTGAAAAATCAGGCTTATTATATACATCTAAAAATAATGTTCCAGTAACGGGATATGTTTTTTTATTAAAATCTCTCCATAGATAGTAATCATTGTCTTTCCCCTGAACAACTGGCTCATCTATATTAGTATCAGGAACTTCTAGCCAACCTATTGAATCAGAATTTAGTTTTTTTAATTCTTCTAAGTTTACCTCTTTTTTAGTCTCTTTTTCTTCACCGTTAAAAACAGACTCTTTTAAATCTCTTAAATCTTTCCCAGCTTTATATGAACCATAATAATCTTTGATTATATTTCCAGCAGAATATATAAAAACACCTAAACATATTACAAAAAGTATATTCCAAAACCATTTTTTAGCTTTGCTCTGTTTTTTCTTTACTTTTTTTACATCTATATCTTCTTTTTTCATATATTAAATCCTTTCATAAGTGTAAAAAGTTAATGTTGGATTTTGACTTTCTCCTTTAATTTTTTCAGTAACTTTCCAAATAGTTTCGTCAATTTTAGGAAAATGACTATCCGCTTCTATTATTTCTTTTTCTTCATATTTTGTAATATACATTCTTGAACAAAAATCAATTAATTGTTTATAAATACTCATTCCCCCACAAACAAAAAATTTTTCTTTTGGATTTTCTTTTACAAATTCAATCAAATCTTTTATATTTTTAAAAGTATTTACTCCTTCAAAAGAAAAATTACTATTTGTCAAAACAATATTTTTTCTTTTTGGAAGCGGTTTAATTTTAAAACCTTCAAAGGTTTTTCTCCCACAAATTATTGAATTGCCACAAGTTTTTTCTTTAAAAAAATTCATATCTTCTTTTAGAAAATACAATAAATTATTATCCTTGCCTATTGCATTAGTTTTTTCAGTAATTGCAACTATTAAATATAAATTATCTAATACCATATTTTTATCCTTTTTATTTTTTATTAAATCACAACTCCTTTTAATAACTATTTTCCGTTGTTGCGATGAAATTATTATACCACAATTCTATATTTTAATCTAATTTTTGTTATTAAGATGTGATATTTATACCCTTAAAAATAAATTATTTTACAAAAAAATTGGAGATATTATCTCCAATTAGTTTTGAAAATGAATTAATTTTCCTTTTGGTTCTATTTCTTTTATCTCAATAAGTTTAAGTTTTACAACTTTTCCAGTTTTATATTTATCGATTATTACTTCACCAATCATTTCATACCATTTATCCTTTTCAGGATATTTTCCATCAGTAATATATTCAAATCCAATTACGCTATCATTATAACAACAACCTGGACCTTCTCGTAAAATTGCATAAATGACTTCTCCGGTATCTTTGTCTTCAAATCTAACATTTTGCCCAGAAATTCTAACTTTCTTGCCAACATATTCATCTTTATTTACATAAATATCATTTACAAGAGCTAAAAAAATTCCATCAGAAATATTTATTATTCCATCTTTTGAATCGGCATCTCTTTTTTCATTTAATTGTTCTTTAGTAAGTTCATCCTTTTTCTCTGGTTGTTTGTATTCATCTTTTGAATTATCTTGATTTTGATATCTATCAATTTTATAATCGTCAGGATTTTGATTTTTATCAGTTTCAGTAGATTTTTTATCTTTATCTGTTCCTGCATTTTCAGGATCATCTTTTAAAGCACTTTTTAAATCATTTTTATTCTCTTTATTTTTTATAAAATTACTATTACCATCAGCCTTTGAACAAGAACAAAATAAAAGACAAGATAATATTAAACTTAATACTTTTTTATTCACTGATAAACCTCCTTACTATACAAGATAAAATAAATAAAACTAAATTGACTAAAACTACACTAGCTCCTGTTGGAGTTGAGTAGATATATGATAAAGTTATTCCAATAAACAATGCTATTACGGAAATTATAACTGATGAGATTACAACTACTTTATAGCTTTTAAAAATTCGCATAGAAGTCATTGCAGGGAATATAATTAAGCACGAAATAAGCATACTTCCCATAAATTTCATCCCAATAACTATAGTTACTGATATTAAAATTGTAACTAAAGTATTATATAAACTTACATTTACTCCGCTTGCCTTTGCAAAATCTTCATCAATAGTTATAGTATATATTTTATTATACAACAAAATATATGAAATTAAAACTATTATCCCTAAAACAAAGCTGATATACATATCACTTCTTTTCATAATCAATATACTTCCAAATAAGTAGTTACAGACATCCACATTTAATCCCTTAGTTACAGCAGTAAATGTTACACCTATAGAAACTGATACACAACTCAATAGAGCAATTGCTGTATCACTACTAATATTATATTTTTCTCCATACTTTAAAAGAATAATTCCCGCTATAATTACTATAGGCATTGAAAATTCTATTGGAGAAATGTCAAAAGAAAGAGCAATTGAAAGTGCTGCAAATGAAACATTAGAAAGTCCAACACCTATCATTGCATATCTTTTCAAGACTAGAGTTATTCCAAGTAATGCAGAGCTTATAGAAATCAAAAGTCCAACGAATATTGCTTTAACCATAAAGGGATAACTTAACATTTCTGAAATTAAACTAATCAAAATTTATTTCCCCCTTTTCATATTTTTCCCAAACATTTTCTATGACTTTATTTTCCTTTCCTAAAATTAAAGCTCTATTAGAATATTTAAAAGCTTCCTCATCATGACTTATCATAACAATAGTAAGTCCTTCTCTATTTAGTTTTTCTAAAATATCATATAACATTTTTCTAACATTAATATCTAAAGAATTTGTAGGTTCATCTAAAAATATTATCTTTTCAGATACACAAAGACATCTACAAAGTAAAACCCTTTGTCTTTGCCCTATTGAAAGTGAACTTATGCTCTTATCTTTAATATCCCAAAGATTTAATTTTTTTAAATTTTCTTTAACAACTTCAGTATCTTTTGAATTATAGAAAAACTTAGAATAAACAGCTCTTGAAGATAAAACAAATTCCCATATTGTTGATGGGAATTCTTTTTTTAATAAAACTTCTTGAGACATATATCCACAAATTCTAAAATTTTTCTTTATTTCTCCTGAAGAGATATTTTTTAAACCTAAAATTCCTTTTAATAATGTAGATTTTCCTACTCCGTTTTTTCCTAAGATGAGGAAGAAATCTCCCTCATCAACGGAAAAACTTAAATCTTCAATTATTTTATTATTTTTGTAAAAAATATTTAAATTTTCACAAACTAACATTTTTTCTTTCATTAATTAAGTCCTTCTTTTAATGCCTCCACATTTTGTTTCATAAGATCTATATAAGTTATACCCTTATCGAACTCTTCTTTAGTTACAGTATGAATTGAGTGTAAAAGTTTAACTTTTGCTCCTGAATCTTTTGCTACAGTTTCAGCCATTTCTCCTTTTCCCATTTCAATATGATAAACTACTGGGATTTTATTTTCTTTTACATAATCAACCATTTTCTTTATTTGTCCAGCACTTGCTGTTGATTCTACACTACAACCTGAGAATAAAGCTCTATATTCTAATCCTAAATCAGAAAATAAATATCTGAAAGGAAATCTATCAGCTATAACAACTTTTTTAATCTTTGCATTATCAACAACATCATGTAATTCTTTATCTACGCCTTCAAGTTGTTTAATGTAATTATTAGCATTTTCTTTATAGAATTCTGCATTATCTGGGTCTTTTTCAACCAATGCATCAGTTATTGTTTTAACCATTTGAATAGCATTTTTTGGTGAAGTCCAATAATGTGGATCCATTTCTTTTTCTGAATCATGATCATGATGTTCTTCATGTTCATCTTTTTCGTCTTTATCATTATGATTATGTTCTTTTTCATTTTTATGATTGTGCTTTTCTTCTTTTTCATGGTCGTGGTCATGATCTTTTTCATCATGATCTTCATCTTTATCATCATGGTCATGATCGTGATCATGTTCATGTTTCATTCCTTCAACTGTTTCTTCTTCAAGCTGTTTAATACCATCAACCAATTTTACTACTTTTTTATTTTGCATATCTATACTTTTTGTCAAAGTATCAACCCATTTATCATGTTCAGTTCCACCATAAATAAAAACATCTGAATTTTCAACTGTTTTTATATCTTGCGGAGTAGGACTAAATGAATGAACGTCTACCGCTGGTTTTACCAGTAATTCTAAATCAACTTTATCTTTTGCAATGGCTCTTGCCATATCATATTCTGGAAAAATTGTAGTTACAACTTTTAATTTAGGTTTTTTTGTTTCCTCTTTTTCTTTTTTCTCAGTTTTTGCAGTACAACCTGTAATTAAAACTGCACCTGCTAATATTAATCCAAAAACTTTTTTTGAAATATTTTTCATATTGTACCCCCTATTTAAGAAATTTTAAAAATTAAAATTTCAAGCATAATTCTAATTCTTTTATATTGTATCACAAAAATAAAAAATTATCCATATAAATAAGAATAATTTTTATTTACATTTAGAAAAATTTAAATTTTTAATAATGAAATTAAGTTTAAGGTAAATTTGTTTTTATCATAATAGAAAAAAAATACTAAAAGTGTTATAATAAGAATCGATATAATAAATAAGCTTAAGGGGGATTTATGAAAACAATATTTGAAAAGCAACATTTGAAATTTACTCGTAAAGATGGAAGTCTTTTAACAGTAAAAAAAGATGGAGTATCTTATGAAGATACAAAGAAAGAAAAGAAAAGTTTTGATATCTCATTTGATGAAATTTCTTATATAATAGCTCTTAGCTATTGTAATTCTAATTCAAACTATAACTTGTTATTTGAAAAAAAAGATAAGTCAACACCAATAGACTTTATATCTGACACTACAATTATAAATGATTGTCACAACATTTTAGAAACTAAATCTATACTTTTAGCACATGCTGCATATAAACTTACAAAAGATTTTCCAAATAATCTTGATACTTTAGATATAGATTTAGCTCGTAGTTTGAAAGAAAAAGCTATTCGTATTTCTAATGGTGTTATCTCCGGAGCAAAGCATAGCATAAATATTAATGAAATTCGTAGAGTACAATGTGCATCAAATGGTACAATTTCAAACCTTTTAATATACAAAAAGGAGAAAAAAACATTCTGGAATATTCCTGATATGAGAATTCCTTGTAACGAAATTACTTTACCTCTAATTGAGGCAATTGTTACAAGAAATACCGGAAATGGAATTGATTTTTCTTGGGGAAACGGTTTTGATCAAAAAAATAGTAACTATATAATAATGAGATATATGGATTCTAACTTTTTTATAAATAATGACGGTACTTTTGATACAGAGTGGCAAAAACAAATATATAATAGAATTCGTATATTTGATCATGATCTTGAATACTTATTAAATAAATAAATTTCTATGGAGGTATTTTATGAACAGAAATTTTAGTAAATTCAATATTTCAATTCTTTCAGATTTTTATGAATACACTATGGCTCAAGGATATTTTAATGAAAATTTGGATAATAAAGTTACTTATTTTGACATTTTTTATAGAAAAAATCCTGATAGTGCTAGTTATGCAATTTTTGCTGGCTTAGAACATTTAACTGAAATACTTAATTCAATGAAATTTAATGATGAAGATATAGAATATTTTAAATCTTTAAATACTTTTGATGATAAATTTTTAAATTTTTTAAAAAACTTTAAATTTGAATGTGATATCTGGTCAGTTCCTGAAGGAAGTGTAATCTTTCCTTATGAACCTATAATGACCGTTAGAGGTCCTGCAGTTCAAGCTCAATTAATAGAAACAATAGCTTTATTAATAATAAATCATGAAAGTTTAATAGCAACTAAATCCAATAGAATAAAAAGAGCTGCTAAAGGTAGAGCTGTTATGGAATTTGGAGCAAGACGTGCACAGGGAATTGATGCTTCTGTATACGGAGCAAAAGCCTCTTATATTGCAGGTGTAGATGGTACTTCTAATGTATTAACTGGAAAATTATTTGATATTCCAGTTCTTGGTACTATGGCTCACTCTTGGGTACAAATGTTTGATACTGAATTGGAAGCTTTTAAAGCTTTTGCAAAATCTTTCCCAAATAATTGTGTCTTGCTTGTTGATACTTATAATACCTTACAATCAGGTATTCCAAATGCAATAAAAACTTTTGATGAAATTCTTAAACCTATGGGAATAAGGCCAAAAGGAATTAGACTTGACAGTGGTGACTTAGCCTATCTTTCAAAACAAGCTAGAAAAATGTTAGATGATGCTGGATATGAAGATGCACAAATTGTAGTTTCAAACTCACTAGACGAATATACTATTAGAGATTTATTACACCAAGGAGCTCAAATTGATTCATTTGGTATTGGTGAAAGACTTATAACTTCAAAAACTCATCCAGTTTTTGGTGGAGTTTATAAATTAGTAGCAATTGAAGAAGACGGAAAGATTATTCCAAAGATTAAAGTTTCAGAAAATGTTGATAAAATAACAACACCAGGGGTTAAAAATCTATATAGAATATATGATAAAAAGACAAAAAAAGCTGAAGCTGATTTAATTACTCTATTCGATGAAAAAATTGATGAAAGTAAACCAATTTCTATTTTTCATCCAATTTATACTTGGAAAACTACAACTTATGAAGATTATATCTTAAGACCAATGCTAAAACAAATTTTCAAAAATGGAGAGTTAATCTACAAACTTCCAGATATAAAAGAAATTAGAGAATATTGTGCAAGTGAAATTGAAAGTCTTTGGGATGAGTTTAAAAGATTTGATAATCCTCACATATATAAAGTCGATCTTTCAAAAGATTTATGGGAATTAAAAAATAATCTATTAAAAGAAACAATAAGAATATCTAAAAAAGCAAAAAAACAGAGTGAATAAATCACTCTGTTTTTCATTGTAAAAAACAAATTTAAAATTCTTAATTGATGTAATACATCATTGAAATTATAATCTTCTTAATAATCTCTTAAATAGTTTTCTGTCTATTAAATATGATATTATTGCAGTTAATAAAATAATGCATATATTAGTTAAAATAACTGCAGGTGCTTTATAATCCCATTTAATCATCTTTACAGTTACAAATATAAGTAATGCATATAATCCATAATTAATCAAAATTGAAACAAATACACTTATTCCACCAGAACCACCATTCATAGCTTCTTTTGGTGTTTTCCAATCAAAATATGGATTAATTAATCCCAAAATCATATTTAAACTTCCACTTGTAAATAAAGTTAAAGACATTCCAAGGATAACTGCAAGATATAAAATAGGATTAAAGATATATAAAATCATTGATAATAATATTACTATTATTGCAGAAATAAAGTGCAATACTTGACAAGCAATAATTCTTGACATTATATGCGTATTAATTCCTATTGGAGCAGTAGCTATTACCCAAAAAGCCTTTCCTTCTCTTGATACAGAACTTGTAGTAAGTGATGAAAGTCCACAGAAAAGTCCTAGAATAGCACCAATTCCAAATGCTATTGCTAATAAATATACTATTGGTTGGTTAGATACTGCAAAATTTACAGCAAATTTAAATTGAGATTTAAATTTAAGTCCATAATACACTGCTATACAAGACATAATAACTACCATTAAATCAATCATAACTACTTGCATAAAATATGTTGGAGTTGTTATGATTTGATTAAATTCTTTCTTTACTAATACAATAAGTTTATATTGTCTTGCATGTGCAACACCTTGTTTTTTTCTTTTTTCAATAACTGCTTTGCTTTCTTGTGAAACGACATTTACACTTCTTAAAATTTCAAGATAATTTCTCTCTGCAAAGAATTTTAATAAAAATGAAAGAATTATGCAAATAATTAATCCAATTCCTAAATTTACAACAGAAGTCATAATATCATTAGAAATAACTATTTTCTTAATCCAAACTACAAAGAAAAATATTGATGAAAGTTTTTTATCAAAATCTACAAGAATTTTTCCAAGATTAACTCCTAGGGCTGGATTTGATGCAGCTTGAGTAAAAATCATATACACAATAAATAATCCAATTGTAAATAATCCATAAATCAATTTTAAAAATCTGTTGAATATTTTACTAGTTCTAAGTAATTTACCAAAAATAAGTATTATAACCCCAGTTAATAAAATTGCCTCTAAATTAAGTAAAATCAATCCTAGAAAAGTAAAGATGTAAAAATCAATTCCCTTTCCAAGAGTATATCCAGTTACTCCAAATGCTATAACAAAAATCAAAAAGAATGATATGAAAAATGTTATTGCTAAAGAATAAATTCTTGATAAAAATATATCACTACCAGATACTGGCAAAGATAATAATATTTCAGTTTCATTATTCTTTTCAATGAATACAAAAGCTGTTGCCAATGATAAGAATAATGTTATAACAAAAATTCCTACAGAAAAAGTAGTTATACTTGCACTACCTATTGCTGTTTGAAAATTACTAGCTAAGAATTTTCCAAGTTTAGGAGCTCCCCAGATAAACATTATAGCAAGAAATATTATGCCTGCAGCACCTTGAAAACTGGCTGCTCTTTTTCCTTTTGTTTTTAAATTTTGTCTTATAGATAAAATTGCAAAAAAATCAATTGAAACAAAATATTTTATTAAAGTCCATAATTTAGATTGTTTCATCGTCAGTCAACTCCAAGAATATTCTTTCCAAATCTTCATTAGAATGATCTGCAGATTTCAATTCTGATAAACTTCCACAAAATGCAATTTTTCCTTTGTTAATAATAACTAATTTATCACAAATTTTTTCTGCAACTTCCATAACATGTGTTGAAAATATTACAGTATTTCCAGCATCAGCAAACTCTCTTAAAATGTTTTTTAAATTAAAAGAAGTTTTAACATCTAGTCCAACCATTGGTTCATCAAGAATTAAAACCTTAGGAGAAGTAATCAACGCTCCAATCAATACTAATTTTTGACGCATACCATGTGAATAACTATCTATTGTACTGTAAATTGCATCTCCTAACTCTAATTTCTTATTATACTCTTCAATTTTTTCTTTTCTGACTTCTTCATCTATACCATAAATATCAGCGATAAAATTCAAGTACTTTATTCCAGTCATTTTTGTATAAATATCTGGATTATCAGGAACATAACTAATCATTTCTTTTACCTTTATAGAGTTTTCAAGAGTATCAACTCCATTAACTGTAATTTTACCTTCTGTTTGTTCTAAAATTCCAACCAACATTTTTAGACTTGTACTCTTTCCCGCTCCATTAGGACCTAGAAATCCAAAAATTTCTCCCTCATCAATAGTAAAACTGATATTATCAACAGCTTTAACTCCTTTAGAAAAAATTTTTGTTACATTTTTGAACTGAATCATTTATAATACCTCCTTATAAAATATTAAAAAGTTTTAATTGTATCGATTAAAAACTTTTACCAGATAATTTTATCACATTTTTAGATAAAAAATCAACATTAATCTTTTAACATTATTTTATTTTTATTAATTATTTTTTCCAAGAATTTCCTGTCTTATAATCTATTTCAATATCGGGTTGGACATTAAAACAATATACATTAAATTTAATCGCCTTTCCATTATCTTCAATGGAAATGGCCTCTAGCTGAACACCTCTTGCTACAAGTTCTTTATCTACAAAAATAGGAGTTACTCTATATCTTACATGATTATTTGTTTCCTTTACATAATCAGCTATCATATTTTCAAAAGGTAACATTCCTTTTGTATTCAAATATCTTGTTCCTGTTATTAAGTTTCTTTTATTTGCATTTTCCCCTGCAAGTTGAAACCCTATCAAATGGCAACGATTATATAAATTTCCACCATCTATTCCGTTATATTTAACAGATTTCCATCCTGTTGGCTTTACTGAGGAAATATTCTCTCTTTTTGAAGTTGGCATTAAGTCTTGACCAATTATTGAATCAGCAACTCCACATCTTTTTAAGGAATCAAGTTCTGAATATTTTTCAAAAGATTCAGCAACTAGTTCACTTTTATCAAAATTTGGCTCATTATTATTTATGACCACATAAGGCTTTCCATTATATTCTGGAAGTTTGTTTATATCAAGTCCAACGATATTAGTATTACTAGTATTTTTATTTTCAACATACCTATATGTAAAAAAAGCAATAAATAATGCAATAATAATAAGTAATAAAGTTCCAAAAATCTTAATATTTTTCTTATCAATTCTAATCTTATTATTCATCTTTATTCTCCTTTACAAATATTTTTCTAGTAATTTTTTCATGGCTTTTTCCTTTAAATTCTAAAACTTCTTTTTCCTTCCAACAATCTTGTTCAAACTCATCAAATGTTTCATCAAAAGGATAATCTCTATTCCAAAAATAGACTATTATTTCATCAATAAAAGGTAAAAATTTATCTAAAAATTCTCCTTCATATAAAAATACTGAGTCTTCATCAATATCTATATTTTCATCGATAATTTCAAAATTAAATTCTATTTCCTTATATAAATCATAGCTATATTCTGTTAAAAAAATTTTTGAATTTCCAATTAATTCAAAGAGATTTTTTCTTTGCAACTCATCTTGACTTTGTCTTTTACCAAAAAACCTAATGCCATTATTTTCATCTAAACAAACTACTAATTTCATTTATTTTTCTTTTCACTCCTTAAATTTTTAAAAAAATCTTGCAAAATTTCTAAACATTCTTGTTCCAATACTCCTAGCTTTATAATTGACCTATGATTAAGTTCCTGCCTATCTAATACATTTTCGATTGAGCCACAAAAACCCCTTTTCACATCCATTACTCCAATAATTACTCTACTTATCCTACTATTTACAATAGCTCCTGCACACATGCAACAAGGTTCAAGAGTTACAAAGAGTTCAGTATCTTCAAGTCTAAAATCGCCCAGTTTTTGTCCCGCTTTATTGATAGCAATAATTTCTGCATGATAAACTCCACTTTTTCTACTCAAAACTTGATTATGTCCCCTAGCTATTACCTTATCATCTTTAACAATTACACAACCAACCGGTACTTCTCCTTTATCATAAGCCTTTTTTGCCTCTTTCAAAGCAAGACTCATAAAATACTCATCTCTATTCATAAAACTTATCCAAATCAAAAATTACAAAATTTTCTAATTTATCCAAATTTTCAATTACTGGATTTCCACCTTTCTTAAGTACTGCAAAAATTCTATTATTTTCAAAAAGAGAAATTAATTTTTTACAGTATTCTTTTAAATGTAATTCTTTATTCCCTATCTCATCAAAAACTAAAATATCATTATCTTTAAAATTTTCAATAAATTCATAACTTTTTTTCAAGAAAATCTCGTCAAAGAATTTCATTTCTTTTTCTCTTTCTCCAATAACAAATCTTTCTTCTGTTCCATATCTAAAAAGTTCAATTCGAAATTTATCAGTAATAACAAGCTCAGTCATAATTCCATCAATTTTAGAATTTTTGTAATATTTTTCTATAAAAGCATTTAAAAGTGTACTTTTCCCAACTTTAATATTACCAGTTATCAAAATGTGATTTCTACCATTATCAACTTCTCGTAAACTCTCAACTAAAAAATCTAAATCTTTAAAATTTGTCATATAAAATCTCCATTAAATAAAGACCATTTGGACTTAAAGTTACTCCAGCCTTAGTTCTGTCTTCACTATCTAAAATTTTTTCAAGTTCATCTTCTTCAATTAATCCTCTACCAATATCTACTAGAGTTCCCACCATTATTCTAACTTGATTCCTAATAAAACTTTGACCCTTAATTAAAAAAATTAAGTCATTATTTTCTTTATACATTTCAAAAGAATTAATCTCCCTAATAGGATTAGTATTCCCTGTTCTTGGACCCATAAAGGACTTAAAACTCTTTCTTCCAATAAAATATTCTTTTGCTCTTTGCATTTTATCAATATCTAAAGGATATGGAAAATTAGCCTTATAATTGTAATAAATAGGGTCCATAACTTCATCTAAATTTAAAATATATTTATATGTTTTTATCTTCGCATCAAATCTTGAATGAAAATTTTCAGAAACCTCCTTAGAATCTAAAACTCTAACTCCAATAGGCAAAAAATGATTTAAAGCGGTTTTAAAATTTAAAATTCCTACATTACTTTCAGTATGAAAATTAATTATATGTCTTAAAGAATGGACACCTCTATCAGTTCTTCCTGCTGAAATAATTTTAATATTTTCTCCGGTAATTTTTTTTAGGGCATTCTCTATCTCTCCCTGAACAGTTACAACATTTTCTTGCTTTTGAAATCCAAAAAACAAGCTTCCATCGTAACTAATTGTGAGCATAATATTTCTCATAAATATCTCCATTTTTATAATATTCTAGACTATTATTCTATCATAATATTTATAATATGTACAATTTTGAAAGTAAATCTTGTCAACATTAAATCGCTCTAATTAATACTATTTAAAAAAAACTTTTACTATGAGTAAAAGTTCTCCTTACATTAATGGTGCAAACAGCCTTAACAGCGATTGCAATATTCTTGTTATTAATTTTCTTGATTTTATCCACTCTGGAGTAATCTCTATAGATTCTTTTAAAGTATTTTCGAAATCTTCCTTAACATCCTTTACTATAGGAGTTCCAAATGTCCAAACTGCACATTCAAAGTGAAGATAAAGACTCCTGTAATCTAAATTAATACTCCCTATTACAACAAATCCATCATCACAAAGGAAATTCTTCGCATGGATAAATCCCTTTTCAAATTCATATATTTTCACTCCGTTTTCTACAAGATTTTTATAAAAAGACCTAGTAAGTAAGTGAACATATTTTTTATCTGGTATATGTGGTGTTATAATTCTAACATCAACGCCTGTTTTTGCAGCACTTATTAAAGCTTTTTCCATTTCCCAAGTTATTATTAAATAGGGTGTTGTTATATAAATATATCTATTTGCTCGTCTAATCATATTAAGATACATATTTTCACTTGTAGATTCCATAACTGGTGTTTCAGAAAAAGGAATTACTACGCCAAGATCGTCCTTAATACTGGATTTTTTTTCAAGGTCACTTTTATCATACAAACTCAAAATATCAGTATTTTCTCCAGTTGAATAGTCCCAAAGAGAAATAAACATATTTATGAAAGAGGCTACAGCATGACCTTCAAGCTTTAAAACTGAATCTTTCCAATAACCATATTTTTCGTATAAATTTATATACTCATCAGCTATATTAATTCCACCAGTATAAGCAATTTTTCCATCAATAATAGTCATTTTTCTATGAGTCCTATTATTATGTTTTGGTAAAATAATACCTTTAACTTGATTAAATTCTACAACTTTTATTCCAGAATTTCTAATGTCAGCAAGTTTTTTATTTGAAATTGTAAAAATGCTACCTAAATCATCTACAATAATTTTAACTTCTACTCCATTTTTTACTTTTCGTTTTAGTATTCTTAAAACAGAATCTAAGAAAAAACCTTCTGAAATAATAAAATATTCCATAAAAATAAACTTTTCTGCTGATTTTAAATCATTTAAATACTCATCAAAACTCTCTTCTCCTGAAGAAAAATACTTTGTTTTAGTATTAAAAAAAATTGGGCTCCCAGTCACACTATTTATATACTTAGCTTGTCTATAAACATTCATATCAGCCGCATTCAAATTTTCAATATCATAATCCTTTGAAAGATCCATTGAATCTTTAAACTTTATGGAAAAATTAAAAAGTCTTTTTTTAACAGACTTCAAAAGTCTTTTTTCTCCAAAAGTTAAATAAATTAATCCGCCTAAAAATGGAAGTACCACCACAATTAGTATCCAAGTTATTTTAAATGCTGGATTAATATTATCATTTATAATAATAAATGTGAAAATTATACCAAAAATCAAATTTGTTCCATACAAGTAAATAAAATATCTATTAAAATAGATTATAAACAATGTTAAAAGAGCTAGTTGAATTAAAACCATACAAAATATGAAAAAAATCCTACTAAAAATAAAATTAAAAAAACTTTTCATTATTTTCTCCTATGCAAAAACAGTGAAATTTCTATTTCCACATAACTCTTTATGTCATATGGGTGTTTGTTTATTCACTATAAATAAAAAGTACATTTAATAATGTACTTTCTTGGCGTTCTTGGCGGGAATCGAACCCACAACGGTCCCTTAGGAGGGGACTGTTATATCCGTTTAACTACAAGAACATAAGAAAAGAAGGCTATGAGCTTTCTTTTAATTTTTTAAATTCTTCTCTCTCCATCTTAGAAAAGATACAACCACAATAATCTTGCCTATACATTCCAAACATCAAAGAAAGTTCAACACTCCTTTTATATCCATTTCTCTTTTTAAAATCAGACGGAAGATGCTTTACTCCAACTTCTTCAGCAATTTTCTGTCCTATCTGATTTAAAATTTGTGAATTTTTATGAGGACTAATTGTGAGCGTTGTTGTAAAATAGTCAAAATTTTCAGATTTTGCTAATAGTGCAGCTTCTCTTAATCGTAATTCATAACAATTGTGGCAACGAACAGAACCCTCTTTCATTTTTTCCATTCCCTTTACAATTTTATAAAATCTATCAACATCATACTTACCAACAACCATATTTATAGGATATTTCCCATTAATTTTTTTAATCAATTTTCTTTGCTCTTCAACTCTAAAAAAATATTCTTCTTTAGGGTAAATATTTGGATTATAGTAAAAAATTGTAATTCTAAAATAATTAGACAAATATTCAAGACAATAACTACTACAAGGTCCACAACATGAATGTAGTAGAAGAGTTGGAACAATATTATTTTTTTCATTTTCTTTTATTATATTGTCTAATAATAATTGATAATTCTCTTTCATATTTGCCTCCTTATCATATAATTTTAACACAAATATGCTTTAAAATCAAATCTTGAGTAATTATATAATATAATAATATAATAATATAATATAAATTTTTTATTCAATTTAAGCCAACTTTTGTACAAAAAAAGAATAATCTTTCGATTATTCTTATGGTTGCGGGAGCAGGATTTGAACCTACGACCTTCGGGTTATGAGCCCGACGAGCTACCAAACTGCTCCATCCCGCGATATAAAAACTAAACTGGTGCCGAGGACCGGAATCGAACCGGTACGATGAGTTAACATCGCAGGATTTTAAGTCCTGTGCGTCTGCCAGTTCCGCCACCCCGGCACAATTGGCTCCCAGGGTGGGGCTCGAACCCACAACCTACCGGTTAACAGCCGGGTGCTCCACCATTGAGCTACCTAGGAGTTTGGCTGTTTTCTATTCTCCCAGTACGAGATGTACTAGTACCTTCGACGTTTAGGAACTTAACTTCTGTGTTCGAGATGGGAACAGGTGTATCCTCCTAGCCATCACAGCCATACTTGTTTACTTTTGTACTTTTTCTTTTCTTTTCATATATTTCTGTTTAAAACCCCTACAACTAAAGAGTATATATTTCTGGTCAAGCTTTCGATTTATTAGTATCAGTTAGCTTTGATGTTGCCACCTTTACACCTCTGACCTATCTACGACATTTTCTGTATCGAATCTCTCTTGCATTGCTGCAACAGGAAATCTCATCTTGAGGGGGGCTTCGTGCTTAGATGCCTTCAGCACTTATCCCTTCCAGACTTAGCTATTCAGCATTACCATTGGCATGATAACTGATACACCAGCGGTCTGTCCATCCCGGTCCTCTCGTACTAAGGACAGCTCCTCTCAAATTTCCTTCGCCCACGATGGATAGGGACCGAACTGTCTCACGACGTTCTGAACCCAGCTCGCGTGCCTCTTTAATGGGCGAACAGCCCAACCCTTGGGACCTACTCCAGCCCCAGGATGAGACGAGCCGACATCGAGGTGCCAAACCTCCCCGTCGATGTGAACTCTTGGGGGAGATAAGCCTGTTATCCCCGGGGTAGCTTTTATCCGTTGAGCGATGGCCCTTCCACTCGGTACCACCGGATCACTAAGTCCTAGTTTCCTATCTGCTCCACTTGTTGGTGTCGCAGTTAAGCTCCCTTTTGCCTTTGCACTCTTAGAATGATTTCCATCCATTCTGAGGGAACCTTTGAACGCCTCCGTTACTCTTTAGGAGGCGACCGCCCCAGTCAAACTGCCCAACTGACAGTGTCCTTATACTCGCTTCAGAGTATCAAGTTAGAAATTTAGTATCAAAAGAGTGGTATCCCAACAGTGACTCCACGAAAACTGGCGCTCTCGTTTCTCAGTCTCCCACCTATCCTGTACATTTAATACCAAATTCCAATGCCAGCCTACAGTAAAGCTCCACGGGGTCTTTCCGTCCTATCGTGGGTAAGTCGCATCTTCACGACTACTACAATTTCACCGGATCCTTTGTTGAGACAGTGCCCAAATCATTACACCTTTCGTGCGGGTCGGAACTTACCCGACAAGGAATTTCGCTACCTTAGGACCGTTATAGTTACGGCCGCCGTTTACTGGGGCTTAAGTTCTATGCTTCGATTGCTCTTACATTTCCCCTTAACCTTCCAGCACCGGGCAGGTGTCAGCCCCTATACTTCATCTTTCGATTTAGCAGAGACTTGTGTTTTTGGTAAACAGTTGCTTGGGCCTATTCTCTGCGACCACTCTATGCTCTGGGCGTATGCCCTTCACATCTAATGGTACCCCTTCTCCCGAAGTTACGGGGTCATTTTGCCGAGTTCCTTAACAAAGGTTCTTCCGCGCGTCTTAGGATTCTCTCCTTGCCTACCTGTGTCGGTTTTGGTACGGGTATCTTCTCACTCAATAGTACCTTTTCTTGGCAGTTTGGAATCTGTTGCTTCACTACTTATTTTTCGCTCCCCATCACATCTCGATATTAAGAATAGGGATTTGCCTCTATTCTCTACCTACTTGCTTAGACGTGCTCTACCATTCACACGCTCAACATATCCTCCTGCGTCAGTACTTCTCTCAAACATTCAAAGATAGTACAGGAATCTCAACCTGTTGTCCATCGCTTACGCTTTTCAGCCTGGGCTTAGGTCCCGACTTACCCTGAGAGGACGAGCCTTCCTCAGGAATCCTTAGGCTTTCGACGGGAGGGATTCTCACCCTCCTTTTCGCTACTCATGCCAGCATTCTCTCTTCTGTAAAGTCCACTTCGTCTTCCAACTTAGCTTCACCCCTTACACAATGCTCCTCTACCACTAATTTACATTAGTCCACAGCTTCGGTATTAGATTTTAGCCCCGTTCATTTTCGGCGCTCTACCACTTGACCAGTGAGCTATTACGCACTCTTTAAATGTATGGCTGCTTCTAAGCCAACATCCTGGTTGTCTAAGTAGTAAAACATCCTTTACCACTTAATCTATATTTAGGGACCTTAGCTGGTGGTCTGGGCTCTTTCCCTTTTGACTATGAAGCTTATCCCACATAGTCTGACTCCCAATCATCATTTATCAGGTATTCGCAGTTTGATAACTTTCGGTAATGTCTAACACCCCTACGGTATTCAGTGCTCTACCCCCTGTAAACTAAATTGAGGCTAGCCCTAAAGCTATTTCGAGGAGAACCAGCTATCTCCAAGTTCGATTGGCTTTTCACCCCTATCCACAAGTCATCCGATAGCTTTTAAACGCTACCCGGTTCGGTCCTCCATGAAATTTTACTTTCACTTCAACCTGCCCATGGATAGATCACCTGGTTTCGGGTCTATGGCATACGACTAATCCGCCCTATTCAGACTCGGTTTCCCTACGGCTCCGTAACTTCATTACTTAACCTTGCCGCACACCATAACTCGCTGGCCCGTTCTACAAAAAGTACGATATCATCTCTCTTAAGACTCTATCTGCTTGTAGGCATAAGGTTTCAGGTTCTATTTCACTCCCCTCCCGGGGTTCTTTTCACCTTTCCCTCACGGTACTATTCTCTATCGGTCACTGAGTAGTATTTAGCCTTAGGGGGTGGTCCCCCCATATTCACACAGGATTTCTCGTGTCCCATGCTACTCTTTCTAAGTCAGAATAAGTCTGATTTCGTTTACAAGACTTTCACTTTCTTCGGTTGATCTTCCCAGACCATTCAACTATCTTTCTTCTTCCTTAACTTAATTTGGGCTCTTTCCATTTCGCTCGCCGCTACTTTGAAAATCGAATTTTTTCTTTCTTTTCGTCTGGCTACTTAGATGTTTCAGTTCACCAACTATTCCCTCTTATTGCTATGTATTCACAACAAGATACTTGAGGTTTGCTCAAGTGGGTTTCCCCATTCGGACATTCCCGGATCACAGGATATTTGCTCCTCCCCGAGACTTTTCGCAGCTTGTCACGTCCTTCTTCGGCTCTCAGTGCCAAGGCATTCACCTTATGCCCTTGGTCGCTTGACCAGAAATATATTTCTCTTTAATTGTCAGGTTTCTATTGTTGTAATGGTGGGCCTGGGGGGACTCGAACCTCCGACCTCACGCTTATCAGGCGTGCGCTCTAACCAGCTGAGCTACAGGCCCATATAGTGATAAAACTAAGAACTTTAATTGAACTGTCGTTCTTTGTACTCCTTAGAAAGGAGGTGATCCAGCCGCACCTTCCGATACGGCTACCTTGTTACGACTTCACCCCAGTCATTAACCCTACCTTCGACGCCTTCCTCCTTGCGGTTAGATCGGCGGCTTCGGGTATTGCCAACTCCCATGGTGTGACGGGCGGTGTGTACAAGACCCGGGAACGCATTCACCGCGACATTCTGATTCGCGATTACTAGCAACTCCGACTTCATGTAGGCGAGTTGCAGCCTACAATCCGAACTGAGATTGGTTTTTAGAGTTTTGCTTAACATCACTGTCTAGCTTCTCGTTGTACCAACCATTGTAGCACGTGTGTAGCCCAAGACATAAAGGGCATGATGATTTGACGTCATCCCCACCTTCCTCCGATTTGTCATCGGCAGTCTCTCCAGAGTCCCCATCATTACATGCTGGCAACTGAAGATAAGGGTTGCGCTCGTTGCGGGACTTAACCCAACATCTCACGACACGAGCTGACGACAACCATGCACCACCTGTATAGTTGTCCCGAGGGACTTATCAATTTCTCAATAACTCAACTATATGTCAAGCCTTGGTAAGGTTCTTCGCGTTGCTTCGAATTAAACCACATGCTCCGCTGCTTGTGCGGGTCCCCGTCAATTCCTTTGAGTTTCAGTGTTGCCACCGTACTCCCCAGGCGGAATGCTTAATGTGTTAACTTCGGCACCGAGATTTGACTCCCAACACCTAGCATTCATCGTTTACGGCGTGGACTACCAGGGTATCTAATCCTGTTTGCTCCCCACGCTTTCGTACCTGAGCGTCAGTAAAAGTCCAGAAAGTCGCCTTCGCCACCGGTATTCCTCCTAATATCTACGCATTTCACCGCTACACTAGGAATTCCACTTTCCTCTCCTTCACTCAAGCCTTCCAGTTTCAAGTGCTTAATGAGGTTAAGCCTCACGCTTTCACACCTGAC